>NZ_CEXQBZ010000016.1:0-16918 GCF_982712965.1 Neisseria flava
AGTGAATCGGTTCCGTACTATCTGTACTGTCTGCGGCTTCGTCGCCTTGTCCTGATTTAAAGTTAATCCACTATAAATTGATAGGAAATTGAAACGGAAATATCAGGACGGTATTTCTGCAAAAGAGATTTAGAGATATGTATTTGCTGTCATTTTGAAACATGCCTTCATGGCGGTGAGGGAGTACATTCGTTTTTGAGCAAGAGCGGCAGGTAATGTTTTTATTTCATGTGTTATGTTGTGTGATTGCCATAAGAGACTTGTTATCAAAAAAAGGTCGTCTGAAACCGAATTTGAGGTTTCAGACGACCTTTTTTTGATACGGGTACGCAGTTTTTAGCGTTCCTTTCAGTTTTCTTGTAAAGAAACCGTCTGTTTGGCGAGGGGAGCAGGATGCAGTGCAGTCAGCTTCTTCGTCAAGATATTCAAAATCACGCCGTAGGCCGGCAGGAAGAAGAGGGTGCAGATGGTGAGTTTGAACAGATAATCGACAAATGCGATGCCCTGCCAGTTTGCCGCCATAAATTCATCGCTGCTGGCGTAAAAGGCAATGGCGAAAAATACCAACGTATCCAAGGCGTTGCCGATGACGGTTGATGCGGTCGGGGCGATCCACCACGCTTTCAGACGACGTAATTTGTTGAACACAAAAATATCAAGGATTTGTCCGAGTGCGTAAGCGGCAAAGCTGGCTAAGGCGATGCGTCCGACAAAGGTGTTGAATTCGGACAGCGCGCCTAAGCCTGTCCAACTGCCGTCGTGGAACAAAACGGAAAAGATGTAGGAAAGCAAAAGGGCGGGGAACATGACCCAAAAGATAATCCGCCGTGCCAAGTGCGAACCGAAAATGCGGACGGTCAGGTCGGTGGCAAGGAAGATGAAGGGGAAGGAAAACGCGCCCCAAGTGGTGTGGATGCCGAAAATTTGGAAGGGAAACTGCACCAGATAGTTGCTCGCGGCGATGATGAGGATATGGAAAAGCACCAGCCAGAAGAGTGCCTTCTGTTGTTGCGCTGTTGTAAATTCGTACATGGAAATCTTTCGGAAAGGCTTTCAGACAACCTTTTCATGAAAAAGGTCGTCTGAAAATGCGTAAAAGGGGATGGATTATTGGCTGTTGTGTTCGAACAGGCGTTTGCGTGCCAGTGTTTCAAACTCGGTACCTGCTTTGCCGTAATTGGCAAAGGGATGAATGGCGATGCCGCCGCGCGGTGTGAATTCGCCGAAAACTTCGATGTATTTCGGATCCATCAGGGCAATCAGGTCTTTCATGATGATGTTGACGCAGTCTTCATGGAAATCGCCGTGGTTGCGGAAGCTGAATAGGTAGAGTTTCAGGGACTTGCTTTCCACCATTTTGATATGCGGGATATAGCGGATGTAGATGGTGGCAAAGTCGGGCTGCCCGGTCATGGGGCAGAGGCTGGTGAATTCGGGACAGACGAACTTGACGAAATAGTCGTTGTCGGGATGTTTGTTGTCGAATGCTTCGAGAATTTCGGGGGCGTAGCCGGTCGGATATTGGGTTTTTTGATTGCCCAAAAGCGAGATGCCTTGCAGCTCTTCAGTGTTGCGGGACATGAGGGTTTCCTTAGTTTTTTAATGTGGGAGGTTTTCGAACCACGAAGGGCGGATTGTAATATAAGGCAGGGGTGATGTGTAACCTTTATGCAGCATCGGGGATCGTCTGAAGATATTCGCAATTAAACGATTTGAATTGTAAACGCAATTTTAAAAAATGATTAAAAATGTAATTTTTCAAATGATTGCTTTATTTTCAGCTTATTTCTGTCAATTGCGGGTAAATGAGGCTATGTGGTAAGAACTAAGCAGATGTTTGAAAGTTCTAAGAGTCGGTTTGATGGAAGACAAAAATGGGTAGTTCGCTCGAATGCAAATAATGTTTTATGCATAAAAAGTACCACTCGTTATTAACTTTAACCGATTGTCAGATTTTCATCAGAAGAATAGTCAATTAGATTAGTATGTTCACATAAAATAAATATTTGGTATTTTGATTCAATGATTTTTTCATCGTTGCCCTCGTCCGAAGGGCGCAGCGATTGAAGTTGGTAATTAAGAGGAATAAACCATGAGTTTTTCACAAACCGATTTGACCACGGCATTAAAAACCCTATCTGACCGCCTGCCTCAATTTTCCGAGCAGCAGACCAGGGCTGGACGGATGTTGCGAGTCGTAACCGAACGCCTCAGTTCGCATCTGAATGACAATCTGAAAGTATATGGCATCAATGAAAACCTCTGGTTTGCCTTGATGGCGGTTTACGTCAGCCCGAACAGTGAAATTTTGCCATCACGCTTGAGTGATTTGATGGATCTGACCCGCACCAGTGCAACCCGATTGTCGGACGAAATGGTTAGCCGAGGCTGGGTTGCACGCTATATCAACCAGCAGGACCGCCGTCAGATTGTGCTAAAATTGACCCCCGAAGGTGAGGTTTTTATCCAAAAAGTATGGCCGCAGGTTTCCAGTACGAGCCAAGAGGCTTGGAAAGATTTCACCGATGAAGATTACAACCAGTTGCAATATTTGTTGGGTAAGCTGCTGCGCCGGCTGGAGGGCTGATAAAGCGGATGCAGGATGTGGCGGATACCGATGATAAAACGGAGTATTCCATGAAAGCCAATCCCTACAAACAGGGAATCTGTATCGCTACCGCCATTCTACTTTCTGCCTGCGCTCAATTCGGTAAACAGGCTCCTTTGGAAGAACCTACCAATTACGGGCTATCTGAAGGTAAGTCTGCAGCCATGGTTCAAGATGCGTGGTGGATGCAACTGAACGACCAAAAACTTAACCAATTAGTTGCACTCTCTATCCGTAATGCTCCCGATTTGCGTATTGCTAAGGCGCGCTTCGAACAAGCACAAGCGCAGCTGGGAATAACTGAAGCCGCAAACAAAATGCAAATCGGGTTGTCCGCGCGAGGGGCAGGAGCATATGTTGCTCCTAAGCCTTCATCCGGTCATATTGATACTGACCATACCTTATTATTGGCAAATACTGCTTTACAGGGTACTTGGTCGTTTGACTTTTGGGGCAAGAACCGGAAACAGGCCGCGTCCATATTAGGAAAGCGCAAGGCCATTCTGTATGAGGCTCATCAAACGCGCATTGATATCGCCAATGCGGTTGCATCACAATATTTCACATGGCAGATGTTGTTAATACAACAAAATCTATTATCTGAGCGTATGGAAACTGCAGACAAAATGCAGCAACTGATACGCAGAAGGATTAATGCCCGCCTAGCTTCTGCAGAATCGCTTTATCCGGTTGAAATGCAACAGCAAAGTATGCAGTTGGAAAAGCTGGAGTTAGAGCGCCGAATTGCTAAAGTGCGTCATGCTTTAGCAATATTAAGCGGGACAACCCCTGACGGTTTATCTTTGTATATGCCTGAAAAAATGGCAGCAGTTCCCGTTGTTCCAGTCAATAAAATTCATGCAGATTTATTGGGTGCCCGCCCGGATATTGCTGCACAAAAAGCTATGTTGGAATCTCGGTTCAATACGGTCAAAGCAACAGAAGCTGAGTTTTACCCAAATATAGAACTCAAAGTTTTGGCAGGTCTGGCACATATTGATGCTTTTAATGTTGTACGAGGACGCACATCGGGTATGATTGGTGTACTTCCTGCCTTAAATCTGCCAATTTTTACTTCAGGAGCATTACAATCTAAGTTGGCAGGGCGGCGTGCTGAATATAACGAACAGGTAGCTCTTTATGACCGTACTGTTTTAAATGCTATGCGTGCTGCTGCTGATGCAGTTGTTGACTATCAAAATATGCAGAAACGACAAAGCGTTTGGGAAAAAATGCAGGAAACTGCTGAAAAAACAGTCCGTAACGCGAATAGTCGTGTCAATGCGGGATTAGATAATGGTCTATCTGCTCTACAAAAACAGAACGAACTTCTCCAATTAAAAATGCAGAAAGCACAATATCAAGCCGAGTCATTGATTGCATGGAGTAATTTAAATACCCAATTGGGCGGAGGGTTTAAGCTTGAGCCTTTGGGACGAAATGTCTCAAAAAAAAGTACAGGTAAAAAAGTACGCTGAGGAAAACAATGGCGGCTTGTTAATCAAGCTGCCATTTTGCTCTCTGTTGATTGCTGATAGGGTATAAGTGGACTAGTAACAATTAGGGAATGTAAAGAAAGTTTTATAGAAATGCCAATATGATCCTCAATCAATTTACTATTTTAGTTTTCCCTTTGGTGTATTTGAATAATAGGGGCTGACTGTTTAGGAGCGATGACTAGGTTTCAAATGATGTTTTGTTGAGAAAAACACAAAACCCGTTACTTAAAAAGTAGCGGGTTTTGTGTTTTTCGGTTTTGAGTATCTGATATAAGGGGAACAGTATGTCTCGTATATGCGCACTCCGATGAGATAAGAAAATGAAGGGGGTCGTTGTTTAATGACTCGAAGCAGGACGGCATCCGAGTGATTACTATTATATAATAATAGTAATTATTATCAATAACAAATTTTTAAATTCAAGATAACTTTCTGAAAGATATGAAAATTATTTTTTAGATTCGAGTGAAGGCCAAAGTAAAAGATGAAAATATTAAGTATCTAATTGATTTTATTAGTATTTGAATAAGATATTCTGAGCAGCTATTGGTTTATTGGCGTAGGGTACGGTATGTATTAATTAGAAGGTTGGTTAAAATAAAGCGGTCTTGCTGCTTTAATAGCAAGACCGCTTTATTTTCAATAATTTAAAATTTTGGTTTTAGAATAAAGAGTCTAACTGTTTATTATTGCCGGTATTGCTTGGCAAAACCGGTTCCTCTTGTAACTCTTGGCGCCCAGGGCGGCTAGAGTTTTGGGTATCAGACATATTATTGTCAGAAGGTTGACGAGTACGTCTAGATGGTTGAGTGGTCGGGTGTGGTGCTACTCCACCGTTTTCTAAGGCTAAATCGGAGCTGGTAGTCAGTCGTTCCTTCATATAATACTCACCACCATTAGAAACTATGCCTTCAGGTGCCTTCATGCCTTTGTTTTCAGTGCCTTTGAGGGCGTAACGCATATAATCTACCCAGACTGGAACTGCAATCGTACCACCGTAGCCGGCACGCCCCATGCTGCGGGGCTTGTCAAAACCAACATAAACAGCAGTTACCACTTTAGGATTGAAACCGACAAACCATGCATCTTTGTTGTCATTGGTTGTTCCGGTTTTTCCGGCAATATCGCTTCGACCTAATGCTGATGCACCTCGAGCAGTACCTGCACGAACTACATCTTGCATAATTTTATACATGATATATGCGTTTCGAGGGTCAATCGCCTGAGGAGCATTTTCTCCGGCAATTAAGGGTTGCATCTGTGCTTTCAGACGACCTTGGCTATCGTAGATTTTGTCAATCACATAAGCTGAGATTTTATATCCGCCATTAGCAAAAACACTATATGCTTCTGCAATACGGAGTGGAGTGGTTTCTCCAGTACCTAAAGCCATTGATAAACTTGCGGGAAGTTCAGACGGTTTGAAACCAAAACGTTGGGCATATTGCTGGGTATATCCAATTCCGATAGACATCAGGATGCGGATAGAAACCATATTTTTCGATGCGGTTAATGCTTGGCGCAATGTAATATAACCAGAATAACGCCCATCTGAATTTTTGGGTGACCACACGCTACCATTTGCTCCTTTTCCTGGTAGGGATATTGGGGCATCATTGATCATGGTTGAGGCTGTCATGCCTTTAGCTAATGCAGCGGAATATACAAAAGGCTTGAATGTTGAACCAGGTTGGCGCATTGCCTGAGTTGCACGGTTAAAAGTTTTGCTATGGTAGTCATAGCCACCAACTAATGCTTGAACAGCCCCGGTTTTGGCATCTAAAGAAACAAGTGCACCTTGTAGTAAAGGTTCTTGTACAACGGTCCAGCCATTGCCAATATTTTTTACTCTGATGACTGAACCGCGTCGGATACGGTCTTCCCCCATCTTTTCATTATTAACTGCTTTAGCTGCAAAACCTAACGATTTAGTGTCAAGGGTAATTTTACGACCGTTGGGTAGTTGGATTTGTACCGCTTTTCGAGAGGCTTCTAAGACAACTGCAGGAACCATTTTATCCACAGTATATAAAGTAGATAAATATTGGCTGACTGTTTCTTCAACATCATCTGTTTTGCTGAGGTCAATGTAGTTTTCCGCTCCTCTGTAGCTACTGCCTCGGTCAAAGTTTCTTAAGACCTTACGCAATGCTTCGGTAGCAACACGCTGATTTGCGGTATTTACGGTTGTATAAACATGAAAGCCTTGAGTGTAGGCTTCTTCACCATATTTTTCATATAGTTCTTGACGAACCATTTCTGCTACATACAACGCGTTTTGATCAATTTTTTGTACAAACCGCTCGTAATGTAATTCTTCTTTTAATGCGTCGTCACGTTGCTGAGAAGTAATCATCCCTTCTTCTAGCATATTATTCAGGATATAAGTTTGTCGCAGTTTGGCGCGTTCTGGATTCACAATGGGATTGTATGCAGAAGGTGCCTTAGGTAGTCCGGCCAACATGGCAGCCTCGGCCAAAGTCAAATCTTTAACATTTTTATTGAAATAAATCTGCGCTGCCGAAGCAAACCCATAAGCGCGTTGTCCCAAGTAAATCTGGTTGAAATATAGCTCTAAAATCTTATCCTTGCTCAAGGATTGTTCAATTTTATAGGCTAAAAGTGCTTCGTTAAATTTTCGGGTAAATGTACGTTCACTGCTTAAATAGAAGTTTTTGGCAACTTGTTGAGTGATAGTGCTTGCACCAGATTGAACGCCTCCTGCAACGATATTACTAATCGCTGCTCGAGCAATACCCCAAACATCTACTCCCCAATGTTCGTAAAAGCGTTTGTCTTCTGCGGCAATAACCGCGTTCTTGAGAATATCGGGGAAATCGTTGATTTTGGTAAATTCACGCCGTTGCTCACCATAGACGCCAATAATTTGCCCATCTGCCGAGTAAATAGTTAATGGCATTTTGGGTTGGTAGTGTTGTAAGGAGTCTAAGGGAGGAAGTTTTGGGTAGGTTACTAAAATTGCTATAGCAATCAATCCAGTAGTAAAAATTGCTAGGCCCAACATCAAACCGATACAGGTTGTTATAATCTTTTTAATCATGACTAGGTAATAATTTTGCCATTATTGGTATTAAATAAAGTAAAATAGATGTCGATTTCAATAAAACACGGCATTTCTCGTGTAAAGAGCAAGTCCTTTACGGATATCAAAACAGTTACTCACTCCTAAATAATACAGGGAAATCTTATGATTGGCTTATCAAAAAACCCTAAAAATACAACTAGTAAGGCTGGAAAGTCCTCTTCAGGGTTAAGCAACCGTTCTGCCATCGGCATCGATATTAGTCAGCATGCCATCAAGATGGTTCAGCTGTCAGGGCGTAGTTTAAACCAAATTCAGTTGGAAAAATACGTTATTACTAAATTACCTAAAAATATTGTAAAAGGTAACAAAATTCAAGACTACGACCAACTTGTCACTTATTTGCAACATGCATATTCGCAATTGCGCAGTTCTTGTAAGAGTATTATTGCAGCTATCCCTCAAGGATTGGCGACGATTGAGCAAGTGGTTTATTCACAAAAGGATACTGAGTTGGATTTGGATGAATTTGCAGAATCCGAAATCTCCTCAATCGGACCTATCGATGAAATAAATTATGATTATCAGGTCGTCGGTACGTCTGTTATTCCGGCAGGGCAGCAGATTTTGACGGTTGCAGCGCGTAAGGATGACGTTGAACCTATGATCGAAATGTTTGAGGGGGCAGGATTGTCCTTATCGGCGTTAGATTTGGATTTATTAGCGCAGCGTAATGCCTTCGTATTTTGGATTAACCAGTACGCTCCTGAATTAACAAATGAAAAAGTTGCTATATTTGGAATTTATGCAACACAGATGTATGCGTTAATTATTCAGAATGGGCAAATTTTATACAAGCAGGAAATGCCTGTAAGTACTGAGCAATTGAACCAGTTGATTCAACGTACATATCAGGTTACGGAAGAAAAAGCTGCCCAAATGATGGTATCTACGAGTAAACCAACTGATTATCAAACACAAATTGCAGACCGTTTTAATGTTCAAGTGGCTCAGGAAGTGCAAAGAGTATTACAGTTTTATTACACAACACAGCCGACAGATGCTTTTTCAAATGTGAAGCATATTTTATTAACTGGCTCTGCATCGCAACAGACTGGTTTGGCTGAAAGCATTTTTTCGCAGACAAATACAGCAACACAATGTATTCAGCCAGTTACATATGTGGAGCGAGGCGGTAAGGTCGATTTGTCACAGTTACAAGTTGATGCTTCTGCTTTGACACTTGCATTTGGATTAGCATTAAGGGGATTGTAATATGACTGAATTAATTAAAATTAACCTTCTTCCATATAGAGAAGAAATTAAGCAACGTAAAAGACAGCAATTTAAAATTTTGATGCTTTCTTCGTTATTAATAGGAGTTGGTTTATCTGCAATAGCTTATTTAGCGATCACTAATGCTATTAGTGATCAAGAAAGTAGGAATGCATTTTTGGAAGCAGAAATTACCAAGTTGGATAATGATTTAGGAGAAATAAAAAAATTACAGCAGGAAAAAGAAAACTTCTTGGCTAAAAAGCAAAAAGTTGAGGAGTTGCAAGAAAAACGTTCCCAAGCTGCATATATCATCGATAGTTTGAATGTGGTTATTCCAGATAATACTTATATCACTTCTCTTGATGCAGAAAATCCGACTTCTTATAAGATTACAGGTCGAGCGATTAGCGATAATAAAATTGCCATGTTTATGCGGTCTTTGCCAAGTACAGGTATTTTTATGCAGCCAGAACTTTTGGAAATTAAGAAAATTGATAATTATCAAGAGTTTAATATTAAATCTATGATTGGTTCTGCGAGTATTCCAGTCAAGTCGGAGAGAGAAACAATTAATGATGATTCGACGAAAGCACAGAACGGGGAGGAAAAGTAAATGGCCTCAGCAAAATTAAAAAATTTGGATATTCAGAATTTATATTTGTTGAATCCTGCTGCAAAGTTTGTATTAGCTGCATTAGCAGTTGCAGGAGTATTGGCAGTTGGCTATGGAATAGTATTTCGTGATCAGCTGGAAACACTTTCAACCCAAGAGGCAAAGGAGGCAGAGTTAAAGGAAACATATACGAAAAAGAGTATTGAGGCTGCAAGTTTGGATAACTTGAAAGCTGAATTAACATCTATTCGTTCTTCATTTGACATCTTGTTAAAACAGCTACCGACTGATGCTGAAATTCCTACTTTGATTCAAGAACTGCACCAGGCAGGTTCAGCAAACGGTCTTCGCTTAGATAGTGTAGTTCCACAGGTTCCGGTCAATGATGGGCCGATACAGAAGTTGCCTTATGAAATATCGATTACGGGCAAATATAATCAGATTAACCAATTTGCTAGAGATGTTGGTGGGTTATCGCGGATTATTACATTGGAGTCGTTAAAAATATCGCATGTTTCAGATGGTAAAAATAGCAAAGATAGTAAAAACGATACTTTAACACTCAGAGCAATTGCGACGACGTATAAAGCCCGCCCATCAGATGAAGTAGCAGCAGAACTGGCCGCTCAGCAGAGTCAGGCACAGGGGGATTCAGAAAATGGCCAAGCCAATTCTGAACAAAAATAATAAATGATAGGAAAATCATGAAAAATAAAATTTTCTTACTTACAAGTATCCTGTCATTGACGGGGTGTACACCGGCATATGACGATTTGAATGAGTGGATGACTAAGACACGTCAGGATGCTAAGTCTCATATTATTCCATTTGAGGCTCCGGTAGTGAACCCTCCGGCTGTTTATAATCCACCGGCTTATGGTGGTTTAAATGCATTCGATTTTCGACGGTTGGATAATGCACCTAAAGGTAGTAACGCCCCGAATCCTAATCGTCCAAAAGAAGCATTGGAAGCATTCAGTTTAGAAAATATGCGGTACGTAGGGATGCTGAGCAATGGCAGTAAAACTGCCGGTTTTATTGATGTAAATGGACATGTCTATACAGTTTATCCGGGGAACTATATCGGACAAAATTATGGAAAAATCCAAAGCATTACTGATGATTTGATTGTTTTGACAGAATTGGTTGAGGATAGTTCGGGCAATTGGATTTATCGAAAGGCGGAATTGCCATTAAGCAATAATGCTGAAAACAGTTCAAATGATGTCGGTAATGCTTTAGCAACGAATTCAAACTAATTTAAGGGGTCTCACTTCATGAAAACTAAGAATATGACGAAATTATTTGCCGGCATCAGTATGATTGCGGCAGCACAAATTGCGTTGGCAGGTAATATTACTGATATTAATGTATCAACTTTGCCGGATAGTCAAAAAATTATCAAAATACGTTTTGACCGGGATGTGATTAGCCCGAGCGGCTTTGTTACATCCACCCCGTCCCGAATTGCCTTGGATTTTGCCAAAACAAATATTCAATTGGCTCAACCTGTATTGGAATACGCAGATCCTTTGTTAAATCAAATTACTGCGGCTCAGAATAATGACCGATCTCGCATTGTTTTGGGATTGAATAAAGCAGCGCAATATAATACCGAAGTCCATGGTAATGAAGTATGGGTATTCGTTACAGAATCATCTGATCGAACCGAAACTTCTACGGCTATTTCAAATAATGCAAATGCACGTCAGAAGGCAAGCTCGTCTGAAACAGTTAAACAAACGGTAAATTCAGCTAATATTGACTTCAGGAAAGGTGCACATAACTCAGGTATTGTGGAATTGAATGCGCCTGCTTTCACAGGCAAACCTGAAGTGAAGCAACAACGTGATCGGGTGATTATTACTCTGAAAAATTATCCGTTGCCAACACAAGCGCAACGCAGTTTGGATGTTGCAGATTTCAGTACACCGGTTAAAAATATTACGTTAAAACGTATTGGAAATGATGCCCAACTCATTATTCGCAATAATGGCAATTGGGATTTCAATACCAAAGCTGCAAATGGTCAATTTGCTTTTGAAGTAATGCCTAAGTCCGCTAGTACGGAATCAAGTGGGTTGAATGCAAATCCAAACAAATCTTTCCGCGGCCGTAAAATTTCCCTGGATTTTCAAGATATTGAGGTGCGTACCATTTTGCAAATCCTTGCGAAGGAGTCCGGGGTTAATATCGTGGCCAGTGATTCCGTGAATGGCAAAATGACACTTTCTTTGAAAGATGTGCCTTGGGATCAGGCTTTGGATTTGGTTATGCAGGCGCGTAATTTGGATATGCGCCGACAAGGAAATATCATCAATATTGCACCTCGTGATGAATTGTTGGCCAAAGATAAGGCTTTCTTACAGGCAGAGAAAGAAATTGCCGAATTGGGGCCTTTATATTCCCAAACCTTCCAATTAAAATACAAGAATGTAGAAGAGTTTCGTAAAATTTTACGTTTGGACGACAACAATAGTGGAAACTCCAATGGTAGAAATACCTTGTTGAGTGGCCGTGGTAGTGCGCTGATTGATCCTGCAACGAATACTTTGATTATTACAGATAATCGAAATGTTGTAGAAAAATTCCGTAAGTTGATTGAGGAGTTGGATGTACCGACTCGTCAAGTCATGGTTGAAGCCCGTATTGTTGAAGCAAAAGACGGTTTTTCACGTGATTTGGGGGTGAAATTCGGTGTCGCAGGTTCCAAAGGACGCAACGCTTGGGGTAACTCTTGGAGTAATGCGCAAGATAACCATAATACTAATTCAGCTGTTTTGCGAGGTGATGCTAATTACCGTACATGGTCTTTACAACCGAATATTAGCCTGCCTGCAGCAGCAGCGACTAATAATATTGCTCTAGTACGAGCTTTGTCATCAGGTGCATTGGGTTTGGAAATTTCTGCTTCGGAAGCTACTGGTAAAAGTAAGACCATTTCTAATCCGCGTGTCCTGACTCAAGACCGTAGAGAGGCTACTATTGAGTCCGGTACTGAAATTCCGTATCAGGAGGCTTCTTCCAGTGGTGCAACTTCGGTTTCGTTCAAAAAAGCCGTGTTGGGCTTAACGGTAACGCCGAATGTAACGCCTGATGGTCAAGTTATCATGACTGTAAAAATTACCAAAGATACGCCGCAAGACTGTACAGTGGACTCTTTGATTACCAAATGTATTCAGACTAAAAACCTGAATACTCAGGCAATGGTTGAAGATGGTGGCACGTTGATTGTTGGCGGTATCTATGAAGAAGATAATAGCGATACGATTAACAAAGTACCATTATTGGGCGATTTGCCAGTGGTAGGCAATTTGTTCAAATCCCGTGCGAAAAAAGAAGAGCGTCGTGAATTGCTGGTTTTCATCACTCCGCGAATTATGGATGGTGTAGGCAGCAATCTCCGCTACTAAAATTGGAAAAGGCATATACTCGGAAGAGTATATGCCTTTTTAATTGGCACAAATTAGATAGGGAATTTTAGGGATTTTTGTTTATTTCGGAAGGAATATGGTGAAATATCCATAAATGGTAATAGCTATATTCGATGATGTATTTCTATTTATTGAAGAGTTCAATCTAGACTTCGCCACATAGTAAGAGATATTGAGTTTTTTATACACTGAGGGCTGCTTTCATTCTAAATTGTTTGTGACAAATGAGTGGGAATGAAGCTGCTATTACTATAGAGAGGTCGTCTGAAAACATCACTTTAATCTTTAATGCCATCCATGGTCTTAGGTAAGCAGGAGTAAACACGATATAATCGGTACTGTTGGAAACTAAGTATAAATAAGCACCAACGCATGCTCGGCAGTATTCATAAATCTTGTATCGGATGAACACCTTCATGGAAAAGCTCAATGGTAATTTAATTCTCATCGGATTGATGGGAGCAGGAAAAACAACGCTGGGAAGGCAGTTTGCTCAAATGTACGATTGCCCGTTTTATGATAGTGATTTGGAAATTTGCTCAGCGTCAGGTGTTTCTATTTCCACTATTTTCGAGATGGAGGGAGAGGAAGGATTCCGACACCGTGAGACTTTGATGCTGAAAAAGCTGTCGGCATTAAACGGCATTGTGTTGTCGACGGGAGGTGGCTCGGTTTTGCGTGAAGAAAACCGACGTTTCTTGCGTGAGCATGGTACGGTGGTTTATTTGCATGCATTACCTGAAGTGCTGTTGGAGCGTACACGTTATGATAGCAGCCGCCCGCTTTTAAAAACGGACGATCCTTTAAAGAAATTACGTGAATTGTATACGGTTCGAGATCCGATTTATCGTGAGACCGCGCATAGCGTTATAGAGTCGGAGAGTTGTGCTAAAACCCTTCGAAAATTGGTTGAATGTTTGGATGGGCAGCAATTCATTGAATATGATGATTGAAGGTGTTGCCTTTGTTGATTAGGTGTAGAAACCAGTAGCGTTGTTTACAGTATTTCCAGGAGAATACTGAAACATGAACATACACAAAAATACACGTCTCACCCCGCACCACCGCCAAGCCATTTGGCTGGCCTACACGCAGGGGAAGGAAAGCATCACCTCCCTGGCACGCCGCTACCAAGTCAGCCGCGTCACCATTTACCGCGCCCTTAAAGCCGCAAGAGGCAGACTGCTCAAACCCCAAACCAGTACCAACAACCGTTTCAAACAGGCTAAGTACGGAATGAAACGCCTGGCCAAGGTAGAACGCGGCATTCAGGAAAAACTCAAAAAGCAGGCCAAACGCTACAATAAATCCTACCCCGGAGAGCCGGTACATCTCGATACCAAACGGCTGCCGCTGCTCAAAGGGCAGAAAGCCACCGATAAGCGGGATTACCTGTTTGTCGCCATCGACGATTTCTCAGGGGCGCTATACGCCGCCATTTTACCGGACAAAACCGCAGACAGTGCCGCCAAGTTTCTGACCGAACACCTGATTGATCCCTGCCCATATCTGATTGAGTGCGTTTACTCCGACAACGGTACGGAATATAAAGGCTCGGCCAACCATGCTTTTGGTGTAGCCTGTTATGAGAACGGGATTGGTCAAAAGTTTACCCGGGTTGCCCGTCCACAGACCAACGGTAAGGCGGAACGTGTTATCCGCACCCTGATGGAGATGTGGCATGAGAAACAGTTGTTTGACAGTCCTGAACACCGGCGAAAGGAGTTGTGCCGCTTTGTTAATTTCTATAACACTGTGAAGCCGCACCGCAGTTTGAACGGCGATACGCCGTTTGAGGTCTTGCAGGCTTATTTTTCTCAACCTGTGGTGTAAACAACGCGATGTTTTTCTACAGATTAGGTCGTCTGAAATGTAATAAAAACGGTTTCAGATGACCTTTAGTTATACGCTTGCAGCCCTATTGGTTTTGCTTGATAAAACGTTCTTTATCATCTAGTCAGTTTTCAACGGAGCGGCAAGCGTATATTATTTTGCGTTGTTCCCACATGATTTATTTTGACAAGGAGTCTTCTCCTATGCGTACTTTGACTGTTCAAACTCCGTCTCATCAATATCCTATTTTTATCGGGTACGATCTTATCGGTCAGGCTGATAGTTTACTTGAGCCTTATTTGAATAAAACGGCCGCAATCATAACCAACGAGACTGTTGCGCCTTTATATCTGAAAAGTCTTCAAATGAGTTTGGACAGAATCGGTATCAGGCATTTCAGCATTATCTTGCCGGATGGCGAAAAATATAAAAACTGGCAGACATTGAACCTTATTTTTGACGGATTGATGGAAAACAGGGCCGAACGGAAAACCACACTAATTGCATTGGGTGGCGGGGTAATCGGCGATATGGTCGGCTTTGCCGCTGCAACGTACCAGCGAGGTGCGCCGTTTATCCAAATCCCGACAACTCTGTTGAGTCAAGTGGATTCATCAGTAGGTGGGAAGACGGGCATCAACCATCCGCTTGGAAAAAATATGATTGGTGCGTTTTACCAACCGCAGGCGGTCTTGGCTGATTTGGAAACATTGAAGACCTTGCCGCGCCGAGAATTATCGGCAGGTATGGCGGAAGTTATTAAATATGGTGCGCTTGGCGATGTTGATTTCTTTGAGTGGTTGGAACAAAATGTTGCGGATTTGATGGCGCAAAACCAAGAGAAATTGACGCAGGCGGTATATCACTGCTGCAAAATGAAAGCCGACATTGTTGTCAAAGATGAAACCGAACAAGGTATCCGCGCGTGGCTTAATCTTGGCCATACTTTCGGACACGCCATCGAGGCGGAAATGGGTTACGGAGTATGGTTGCATGGTGAGGCAGTGGCAGCGGGTTGCGTGCTGGCAGGTAGATTATCCGAAGAATTGGGTAAAATTTCCGATGCGGACACACGTCGAATCGCTGTTTTAATGGAGGCCGCAGGATTGCCGTCATTGCCGCCTAAATTCCCGTTTGAAAAATGGATTAGCCATATGAGCCATGACAAAAAGGTCAGTAGCGGCGTGATGCGTTTTATCGGGCTGAACCGTTTGGGGGAAGCCAATATTACTGAAGTTAGCGATATTGATATTTTAAAGCGGACTTTGCAGCCGTATTTGTAATGCGCATTCCAGTAAATGTGCTGTGCATATTCATTGTCGCATGAGTCAAAATAGAGAAGGTCGTCTGAAAAGTTTTCAGACGACCTTTTCATATGATTAAGGTAGGAGTGGAGTTTGTATCAAACCGAGTTTTTCATTAAAGCCGAACATGATATTCATATTCTGAACAGCTTGTCCTGCTGCCCCTTTAACTAAGTTGTCGATGACGGATAGAGCGATCCATACATTGTCAGACGAAGATTTTTGGATGCTGATACGGCAAAGGTTTGCACCGCGCACGCTGCGGGTTTCTGGTGTTGAACCGGCAGGCATGATGTCCACAAAAGGACTGTCCCGATAAAATTCGTGTAAAACAGCTTCCGGATTGCAACCGTCTTCAAGATGCAGGTATAAAGTGGCGTGCATACCCCGGATCATGGGTGTCAGATGGGGAACGAAGATGAAATGTTCGGCAATTCCTGGTTGCAATGTGGCGATGGTTTGCCGAATTTCGGGCTGGTGTCGGTGTCCCGTAATGCCGTAGGCTTTAAAATTATCCCCGGCCTCGCAAAGCAGCGAGCCGGTATTGGCTTTCCGACCTGCGCCGGATACGCCTGATTTACAGTCCGCAATCAATGGCATCTGCGGTTTCAGATGACCTTCTTTCAGCAAGGGGAGTAAAGGCAGTGAAACGCAGGTCGGATAACAGCCGGGGTTGGCAACGATTTGTGCAGATGCGATGGCATCGCGGTTTAATTCACTTAACCCATACACTGCTTGAGGAACAATATCGGGGCTGGTGTGCTTCATTTTGTACCAATGTTCCCATGTGGAAATATTCTGTATACGAAAGTCGGCGGATAAGTCGACGATGCGGATACCTTTTTCCAAAAGACGAGGAGCATCGTTCATGGCGATTCCATTTGGGGTGGCGAAAAAGACAACATCGCATTTTCCCAAACCAGCGTGTTCGGGTGTTTGAAAGGTCAGATCGTAGATTCCCCTCAGACTGGGAAAGTAATCAGAAACTGCTTTACCTGACTCGCTGCGGCTGGTTACCGTTGTAATTTCAATATTCGGATGACTGCTGAGAAGCCGCAAAAGCTCTACGCCGGTGTAACCTGTTGCACCGACGATGCCGACTTTGATTTTCGAATTCATAAATTTCTCCAAGAGTAATTTTTAGATGTGGGCAGATTTGCCGGTATCGACTTCGTTCAAATACTGTTGTCCATTATAGAGGAACGGTGATGTATAGTGGAAACAGCCACTATGAGACCTTTGCAAAATTCCCCAAAATCCCCTAAATTCCCACCAAGACATTTAGGGGATTTCTCATGAGCACCTT
>NZ_CEXQBZ010000017.1:0-16518 GCF_982712965.1 Neisseria flava
TGAATACTGACAGTCTGGATTCCCGCCTGCGCGGGAATGACGGCTGTTTAGGTTTCTTTTTTGCGAAGGCTGTCTGAAAATTTGGCCGCGGACAAGGTTTCAGACGACCTCTTTCAGTAATTGCAACGGCAATCTTGTTCTTGCCTCTGTTCGGCGGGAGGAGGCAGATTGCCGAATATGGCTGTTACGGTTTTACCTATCCGTCTGCACAGTCTTGCGCGGTTTCGTGCATGATGTATTGGGAGAAGGCGAGCAGGTTGTCGAAAACTTGGGTGTTTTCGGGTAATTCTTTTTCCTGTTGCGATAGGGTTTTCTTGCCTTTGCCGGTCAGGACGAGCGCGGTTTTGCCACCCGCTTCGTGCATGGCTTGCAGGTCGCGCAGGCTGTCGCCGACCAGCCAGGTTTCGGTGGGGTTGGCTTTGAAGCGTTCGAGGATGTCGTAAATCATGCCGGGCTTGGGTTTACGGCAGTCGCAGTTGTCTGCGGCGGTGTGCGGGCAGAACCAGATGCCGTCGATTTCTCCGCCTGCCTGACGGACGAGGCGGTGCATCTTGGCGTGCATTTCAGTCAGGTCTTGGACGGTGAAGTATTTGCGGCCGATGCCGGATTGGTTGGTGGCAACGGCGATGTTGTAGCCTGCTTGTGTCAGGAAGGCGATGGCGTCCATACTGCCTTCGATGGGTATCCATTCGTCTACGGATTTGACGAAGTCGTCGCGGTCTTGGTTGATGACGCCGTCGCGGTCGAGGATGATGAGTTTCACGGTTGCTCTCCGACAGGGGATGCCAAATTGTTTTTCCATTGCTCAAACGCTGCTTGGAAGACGGGTTTGAGTCGTTTGTAGATTTCGGGGGTGTTGGGGACGTGGTAGAAGCCGCCGAGCGACGGGGTGTCGAGAGTGCGGACGTAATCTTCTAGAAATGCGCCGTAGCCGTCTTCTTCATTGTCGTAGTAGTAGGAGGTGAATTGCCGCCCTTGTTCGGTGAAGTCGTCGGACGTGAGCACGCCGTCCATGTGTTTGAGTAGGAAGCGGCGACCGCTGGTTCTGCCTTTGAGCATATTGGCGAAATCTCCCGCGCTTTCGGGGGCGGTTTGCCAAACGGGATTCGCCAGCCCTGTCTGCGCCGCCCATATCCAGTACATGCCGATATGCGTGGCGGCGTTTTCGGACGGCAGTCCTTCGGGATATTCTTCGTCTAGGTGGAAGCGGATGTTGTCGTACATGGACGGTTGTGTGCTGTGATTCGGAGGGTGTTTATTGTAACGGAAAACGGGAAATGTCGTCTGAAATCTGTTGGGACGTTTTTCAGACGACCTCTTTGTGAATAGGGGAGGATGCTACGGCCTGGTATGAAAATATGATATACTTCTTTTTGTTCCAACCGCCTAGGATATGTCAGGGCGGTTTGTTTCGTTTGAACATTCTGAAAGTCCCTTATGTCCCAATCCACCTCCTCCCCGCTGGGCGAAAAGCAAATGGCGGTTTTGATGGCGATGTTGGTTGCCCTGATGCCGTTTTCGGTCGATGCCTACCTGCCCGCCATTCCTGAAATGGCGCAGTCGCTGAACGCGGATATACACCGCATTGAGCAGAGTTTGGTTTTGTTTATGTTCGGCGTGGCGTTCGGGCAGGTTGTCGGCGGAGCGGTTTCGGACATTAAGGGGCGTAAACCGGTGGCTTTGGTCGGTTTGAGCATTTATTTTACGGCCGTTGCCGCGCTGACGATGGTGCAGTCAGTGGACGGGCTGTTGAACCTGCGCGCGGTACAGGCGTTCGGTGCGGGGATGACGGTGGTCATCGTCGGGGCGATGGTGCGCGATTATTATTCGGGCAGGCAGGCGGCGCAAATGTTTGCCTTAATCGGCATTATCCTGATGCTCGTGCCGCTGATTGCGCCCATGGTAGGTTCGCTGTTGCAGGAATTAGGTGGCTGGCGTTTTATTTTCGGCTTTTTGGCGGCGTATTCGTTTGTTTTGTTTATCTTGGTGTTTGCCTTCCTGCCGCGTCCGAAGCATACGGGCAAAATCGGGATGGATATTTTCGGACTGGTAGCTGGACGGTTCGCCAGAGTGCTGAAAACGCGGGCGGCGATGGGCTATCTGTTTTTTCAGGCATTCAGCTTCGCGTCGATGTTTGCGTTTCTGACGGAATCGTCTTTTGTTTACCAAAAGCTGTACCATGTTACGCCACGCGAATACGCTTGGGTGTTTGCGCTGAATATCCTCACGATGGCTTCGTTCAACCGCATCACGGCATGGCGGCTTAAAACGGGGGCGCACCCGCAAAGTATTTTGAAATGGGGCATTATCGTGCAGTTTGTGGCGAACCTGACGATGGTGCTGCTGGTCCTATTGCTGGGACTGCCGCCGATGTGGGCTTTGGTGCCTTGCGTAATGTTTTCGGTAGGCACGCAAGGCTTGGTCGGCGCGAACACGCAGGCTTGCTTCATGACTTATTTCAAGCAGGAAAGCGGCAGTGCGAATGCGGTGTTGGGCGTGTTCCAATCCATCATCGGCGCAAGCGTGGGGCTGTTGGCGACTCGGCTGCACAATGGTTCCGCGTTGGTGATGGCGGGCATGATGCTGGCTTCAACAGTGTGCGGGATTGTGTTGCTCTGGCTCTGCTCTCATCAGGCTTGGAAAGAAAACGATAAAAGCGAATATGTGTGAATCGTGAACGGCAAAAGGTCGTCTGAAAACTTTTCAGACGACCTTTTGCCTGCGATAGACATTTAATGGCCTAAATTCAAAAAGGACGACAGCCGTCAAAACGGTGCGTGGGAAATAAAATCCCTCTTTTAATTCAGTCCACTATAATCCTGCTTATTTTGCAGCAGGGGTTTGGTTGGCAGGAGCTTGTTCCAGATCTGCTGCAGGCGCGGTCTGGGTTGCAGCCTGGCCTTGTTCGCCCATGGCTTTAACTTCAGCATCGGTGGAAGTGGCTTCAGTTGTTGCAGCTTCGGCGGCTTTGTCTTGTTTCAATTCGTTGGCTTGTTTTTTAGCTTTGTTGGTTTTTTTGTGAACATGTCCTGCTTTAGTAGCTGCTTTACCGGAAGCAGGTTGGGCCATAGCCACAGGAGCAGCGATCAAACCGGCAGAAACAAGAACGAGAGAGGTCAATTTAGACAATGTTTTCATGTGGAATATCCTTTCGGGAAATTTGTCTGATACAATAATTCCGTCAAATGCCAAATGGCAATTTGCGTAAAAACAACCGCATAACTGATTGGTGCGATTGAGTTTTTATTGTAACGGTTAGTTTGTAAACCGAAGTCAGGTCAAGCGAAATTGAAATAAAGTTTCAAAAGGCGGGTTAACCCCCTTGTCCTGCTTTATTAATCGCACCTCATAGCTTGATTGTTTAAATTTATATATTTCATGGCATTACATTCAATGATTTTCGAACATTCCCGCTTCCGCAATGCATCCTACATCTTGATGGGGCTTGCCCTGTTTGTGGTGCTGTATTTCCACTTTTTGCCCCTTTTGCTCGCCGTTATCCTGACCTACGTCTTCATCACCAAGACCAACGGCCTGATTCTTTGGCTGCGCCGCCGTACGCTCACGCGCAATACGTTTCTGCACAAATCGCTCAACGCACACAATATCAACCTGATTTCGACCACGCTGACCATAGGCATCGTATTGACGGTTATCCTATTGATGTCGCTAGGGATTTACCACCTGATTCACGGCGGGCACATCACCGTGATGCTGACCAAGCTGGCGGCGATTTTGGAAGACACAAAAAACAGCAGCAGCCTGCCGCAGTCGGTTTTGAACATGCTGCCCAACAATACCGCCGAAATCAAAGCCTATGCGGTCAAATTGATTGAAGAATACAGCGCCGCGCTGACGCGCATCAGCAAAAACAGTTTCACCTCGTTCGTGTATATCCTTATCGGCATCATCATCGGCGCAATGCTCAGTTTCCACCGCCTCAACATGCGCAAAAACCGCCGCAAAATGCCGCCCTTCAAGGCAGAACTGGTGCGGCGGATTGTGAACTTCGAAACCAGCTTCGAGCGCGTGTTTCTGGCGCAGGTCAAAATCTCGCTGATCGATACCGCGCTGACGGGCGTGTACCTCTATCTGATCCTGCCGCTTTTCGGCGTCGAGTTGCCGTTTAAACTAACCGTGTTGGTCATCGCCTTCATCGTCGGGCTGATTCCCGTAGCGGGCAACCTGATTTCCAATACCATCATTATCATCTTGAGCCTCGGCGCGTCTTTATATGTGGCGGTCGCTTCGCTGGTGTTCCTAGTCGTCATCCACAAGCTCGAATATTTCCTGAACGCGAAAATCATCGGTTCGGAAATCGAATCAAGCGCGTGGGAACTGCTGGTGGCGATGGTCGTGTTTGAACGGATTTTCGGCGTCGGCGGCATCATCGTCGCACCGGTTTATTATGCGTATCTGAAGAATGAGTTGAAACAGCAGAAGCTGATTTAGATAGTGTTTGAAATATAGATGAAAGGTCGTCTGAAAAGCTTGAAATAGGTTTTTCAGACGACCTTTTTTCAGTTGCAGCAGCTTGATCCCTTCCCATTATCCGACGGGGAAAGCTGGGATAGGGTGGCTTGCAAATATACGGAACAAGGGACAAGAGCCACCTTCTCTCCAACCCTCTCTCGTCAGACGTGAGAGGGCGGATTCTCGCGGGCGAAGCCCATGCTACGGTTCCCCTTCACCCCAGCACAAACAATTCCCGCCCGTGCGCCTTCAGCCAACTTTTAGCATTATCGGTATGCGGCGTCAGCGTGTTCACCAAATGCCAAAAGCGCGGACTGTGGTTGGGGTGGCGGAGGTGGCAGAGTTCGTGGATGCAGACATAGTCGGCGACGTATTCGGGCGCGCCGATCAGCCGCCAGTTGAGGCGGATGCCGGTGTGCGGGCGGCATACGCCCCAAAAGGTTTTGGCGTTGCTCAGGTCTGTGGCAGCGGGCGTCAGCCCTGTTTCGGCTGCGTGTTTTTCAAGGCGGGGCAGCAGGTATTCGCGGGCGCGTTCGTTCAACAGGCGGCGCAGGTGGTCGATTTGTGCGGCGGTTTCTTTTCGGGGAAGCAGGATTTCAGACGACGTGATACGGATATGGCTTTGGCTGTGGGTATCCAGCTTGGTCTTTATTCCCCGATACCAAATCCACTCGGGTAAGTTTGGGTGGGGAACGGGATGCACGGGCGTTTTGGCAAGTGTGTTCCGCAAAATCGTTTCGTTTGCCGCCAACCAGCTTGCCAACGCGTGGTCTTGAAAAAAGGGTGGGACGTTGATGCTGACCGTCTGCATATTGACGGGGCGCAGAATCAGATTTTTCTTGGCACTGCGTTTGAGTTCGACGGTGATTTGCGTACCGTCGGCAAGGGTATGAAGGAGGCGTGTCATGGTTTCGGAAGAATGGATTTTAGGCGGAGGATATAGCGTTTGCATCGTGGAATGCAAGCAAAAGGTCGTCTGAAACATCTTTTCAGACGACCTTTGCCGTTTCCATTAAAATACCGTATTCCCATTTTTCAGACGACCTCTTCCCATGTTTCCCGACCAATCCGCCCCCAATCTGCTGCAAGGCTTGAACCCCGAACAACTCTCCGCCGTAACCTGGCCGCCGCAATCCGCTCTCGTTTTGGCGGGAGCGGGCAGCGGCAAAACGCGCGTGCTGACCACGCGCATCGCATGGCTGTTGCAAACCGGTCAGGCAAGCGTACACAGCATTATGGCGGTAACGTTTACCAACAAAGCCGCCAAAGAAATGCAAACCCGACTCGGCGCGATGATTCCCATCAACGTCCGCGCCATGTGGCTCGGCACGTTCCACGGTCTCTGCCACCGCTTTCTACGGCAGCACCACCGCGATGCCGGTCTGCCGTCTTCCTTTCAAATCCTCGACAGCGGCGACCAGCTTTCCCTTATCAAACGCCTGCTCAAAAGCCTCAACATCGCCGAAGAAATCATCGCGCCGCGTTCGCTGCAAGGCTTTATCAACGCGCAAAAAGAATCCGGTTTGCGCGCTTCCGTCTTGAACGCGCCCGACCCGCACACAAGCCGCATGATTGAATGCTACGCCGAATACGACAAAATCTGCCAACGCGAAGGCGTGGTCGATTTCGCCGAACTCATGCTCCGCAGCTACGAAATGCTGCAAAGCAACGAAATCCTGCGCCAGCACTACCAAAACCGCTTCAACCACATTCTGGTCGACGAGTTCCAAGACACCAACAAACTGCAATACGCCTGGCTCAAACTCATGGCGGGCGGCAACGCGGCGGTATTTGCCGTCGGCGACGACGACCAAAGCATCTACCGTTTCCGCGGCGCGAACGTCGGCAACATGACCGCGCTGATGGAAGAGTTCCACATCGACGCGCCCGTCAAACTCGAACAAAACTACCGCTCCGTCGGCAACATCCTCGCCGCCGCCAACGCCGTTATCGAAAACAACGACGAACGCCTCGGCAAAAACCTGCGCACCGACGCCGAAGCAGGCGACAAAATCCGCTACTACTCCGCCTTTACCGACCTCGAAGAAGCCCAATTCATCGTTGACGAAACCAAAGCCCTCGAACGCGAAGGCTGGGATTTGGACGAAATCGCCGTCCTCTACCGCAGCAACGCCCAATCCCGCGTCATCGAACAAAGCCTGTTCCGCAGCGGCATCCCCTACAAAATCTACGGCGGCCTGCGCTTTTACGAACGCCAAGAAATCAAACACGCGCTCGCCTACCTGCGCCTCGCCGTCAATCCCGACGACGACAACGCCCTCTTGCGCGTCATCAACTTCCCACCGCGCGGCATCGGCGCACGCACCATCGAAAACCTTCAGACGGCCTCAACCGAACAAGGCATCACCCTCTGGCAGGCAGCCTGCAACGCCGGCGCAAAAGCCGTCAAAGTCGCCGCCTTCGTCCGCCTGATTGAAGCCCTGCGCAACCAAGTCGGACAAATGCCCCTGCCCGAAATCATCGTCGGCATCCTCAAAGACAGCGGTCTGACCGAACACTACAAAACCCAAAAAAGCGACAACCAAGACCGCCTCGACAACCTCGACGAACTCGTCAACGCCGCCATCGAGTTCAAACCCGAAGACAGCAACTTCGAAATCCTGCCCGACAACATTTCAGACGACCCCGCCTTCCCCATCCTCGCCTTCCTCAGCAACGCTGCCCTCGAATCCGGCGAAAACCAAGCAGGCGCGGGCGAAAAAGCCGTCCAACTCATGACCGTCCACGCCGCCAAAGGATTGGAATTCAACGCCGTCTTCCTCACCGGCATGGAAGAAGGCCGCTTCCCCAGCGAAATGAGCCTCGCCGAACGCGGCGGCCTTGAAGAAGAACGCCGCCTCATGTACGTCGCCATCACCCGCGCCCGCAAACGCCTCTACATCACCATGGCGCAACAACGCATGTTGCACGGACAAACCCAATTCGGCATCGTCTCCCGCTTCGTCGAAGAAATCCCGCCCGAAGTATTGCACTACCTGTCGGTCAAAAAACCGGCCTACGACAGCTACGGCAACACGCACCAAACCGCCACGTTCAAAGACAAAATCATCGAAGACTTCAAACAGCCGCAAACCTACGCAGGCTTCCGCATCGGCCAAAACGTCCGCCACGCCAAATTCGGCACCGGCGTCATCATCGATGCCGTGGACAAAGGCGAATCCGCCCGACTGACCATCAACTTCGGCAAACAGGGCGTAAAAGAGCTGGACACCAAGTTTGCGAAATTGGAAGAGATGTAGAAGGGAGATGGCATAGGTCGTCTGAAACCCATAGCGTGGGCTTTGCTCACGGAAGGACATTAATGACTTAAATGGCAGGTAGATCGGGCTATGATGTTTGTTGACGTTATTTAAGACAATTGATTTTTTGATTCAACGATTTTTGTTTATATCAACTTTAAGAAACCACGAATGGAATAAAAGGAAATACGTTATGGAAAATAATAATATGGAAAAAATAGATCAGGAAACCCTTTCTGCTATATTGAAAGAACATCAATTATGGCTTGATAGTAGGGGTGAAAATGGTGAAAGGGCTGATTTATCTAATAAAAGTTTAAAATTAGCAAATTTAGAGGGAGCAGATTTACGTAAAGCAGATTTGCGTAGAGTAAATTTAGAGGGAGCAGATTTACTTATAGCAGATTTAGCGGGAGCAGATTTAGCGGGAGCAAATTTAGCGGGAGCAAATTTAGCGGGAGCAAATTTCCATAGAGCAAATTTAGCGGAAACAAATTTAGAGGGGGCATATTTAAGGGAAACAAATTTAGCGGGAGCAAATTTAGCGGGAGCAAATTTAGTGGATGCGTATTTAGAGGATGCGTATTTAGAGGGAGTAAATTTAAATACCCAATTGAGGTGGAATTCTGGCTTATTTACAGATAAGTTACAAAGAAAACTCCAATCTTCAGAAGCCACTATTCAAGAGCTTGAAGAAAAATTAAAGCAAACTCAACAAGCTCAATCGGAGACGGTAAAAAATGATGAGGAAATCACAAAACTCAAGAAACAGCTTAATCTGGAAAAATCAGAAAAACAAAAAATAACGCAAAAACTAGAAGAATTAAACAATCTATTGAATCAGAGGGAATTAAGAGGGCGGATTAAAGATGCCCAAAAATCCTTGTCAGAGGCTTTAAAAAATACAGATAAACAAATTAAAAATAACGAAGCCTCAGCTTCTTGCTTCAGCGGGTTAGGAATCGTTTTATTTAGTATTGCCATAGTTTTATTAATTTTTTTCAGTATGGCAGTTTTATTTCATCCCGAATATATCAGTGAGAAAAACCTAAATATCCTGTTTTACACATTCCCCATTATTACCCTAATGCTAATCGGTACAACCTGTCTGCGACATCAGAAAAACCTGTTATCAGAAGTCCGCCATTTTTCCAATATGAAACACCAAATCGAGCTGTATAGCGGTTTGCTTGAAGCCTCTCAGCATGCTGCTGCCAGCTTTGGTAATCCGGTAAAAGCAAACGAATATGTGCAGGAAACCTTTACCCAAATCCGCAATCGCCTGCTCAATAGCCAATACCTGCCTGACAATTCATCGGCAGACAAGCAGTCGGATAATGATTTTGGGTCGGATAAGGTGCTTGATTTGTTGAATAAGATTGCCGATTTGTCCGGCAAGAAATCTATGGGGAATTAGCCAAGAGACAGTTGTTACCTGAAAGGTCGTCTGAAAACGTTTTGGCGAAACTGGCTATCGGTTTTCAGACGACCTTTGCTTTGAAATAGTCATTGTCCGTTCGGGTTTTATAGCTATTCTTTGGTTCAAGGTTTTCAAACGGATTTTGTGGGCAAAGCCCATGCTACGGGACGGTGGTGCGTCGATACTGTCTTGCCGATCGGGTTCTATGTTTAATCTGCCGCCGTCATTCCCGCGCAGGCGGGAATCCAGACCTTGGCATTTCGGGAATATTTCAAGGCTGCTGCATTTCTAACTTATGGATTTTTGCGTATTTTCCTTTCGTCGGCGGGAATGGGAATGACGGCAATGGTAGAGCAAGGCGGGCGTTTGAGGTAGTGTGGGTCAAGATTTAAAAAGCTGTTGAATAGTGGTTCAAGCAAATTATTCGAAAGGTCGTCTGAAAGCCTAAATCTGTCTTTCAGACGACCTTTGCTTTGGGACTGGGCTATGCTTTGTCCTCTTCGTTTTCCACCGCTTTGGGCGGAACGGGCGCGAACCAGCCGACCAGAAGCAGCAGCACGCCGACGATGATGAAGGAGGCGATGCGGGCGATGCCGCCGCTGTTGGAAAGCTCGATGAGGAAGAGTTTGACGACGACGATTGCCATCAGCGCCGCGCCGGTTATCCAGAAGGGGCGCAGTTTGCGTCGGTTGCCGTACACCATCAGGATGATGGCGGTAACCGCCCACACGACGGAGAGGCTGGCTTGCAGGCCGAAGGATTGGAGCATGATGTCGAGTCGCCAAGTGATGCCGTCGTAGAAGTGCCACAGGCGCATCACGCCCGCGCTGATGACCATGAATGCGAGGGCGGCGACACCGGGCGCGTTCACGCGGCGGTATTGCAAAGGCAGGGCTTCGGGCAGGGACTTCAGGGCAAACCACAGCATTCCGGAGCAGGCGAGCTCCAGCGGGTTAAGCAGCGGAATATACGGCAAGGGTGTGGGTTGGAACGGGGTAGAGAAGTTCGTCCATATCATCCAACTTGCCGATGCAAGGGCGGCTATCGGCAGGGCGAAATGCTGATAGGCGGCTTGATGTCGTCTGAAAAAGCCGCGCTGCCGCTGCGTATGAAAGACGACCCACATGATCAGCGGTACGGCAAGCCACGAGAGCTGCGACCAAACGCCATCGAGACGATAGCCTACATACATTCCCGCCCAAAGCGACCAAAGGATACCGAGCATGATGATGTTGAGTTTGTGCAAGTCGATAGGCGCATTGGTTCGGCGGTTATTCAGGATGACGAAGTTCAACACGGTGGCGGCGGCAAGCGGCAGGGCTGCGGCGGCCGTCCATAGGTGTTCGAGGTGATAGCCGATGAAGTGCAGGGCAAACAAGGGCAGGAATGCCAAGGTCGTCTGAAAAAGCTCTTTCCAGTTCAAACGGTTGGCAAGCAGCAGCAAGGTAGTGAATATCGGCAATGCCCAAAGCTCGATGAACAGGGTTTCTTCGCCCGTCCATTGGGTATAGGTGGCGAAGCCGCCCAACATCAGGGCGATAACGAGGATAGCCCAGCCTGCAATCCGCGAGAATGGGAGGGGTTGGTCTTGTTTGTCTTGGTTTTCAGATGCTTCGGTTTGGACACGCAAATATTGCAGCATGTAGGCGGCGGCAAACAGCAGCGGCGCGGCGGCGAAAAGGTGCCAGTGTGTCAAAAAGCCGTAGGGTTTATCATTAATCGAAGCTTGGAAGATCAGAATAAAGATTGCATTGCCCAAGGCGAATGTGCTGAACACCTCCGACTTGCCTTTGCCTCGGCAGAATGCCCAAGCCGCCACCAAAGCAGAGAAAACGATGATGCTGCCGCGTTCCGCGAGAAACAGTAAAGGCAGGATGGATGTGTAGAGCAGGGCGGCGCAGAGGGTTGCATTTTGAAGCGTGTGTTCCCAGTGTGCCGAGCCTTTACGGCGGTAGAGATGCCATTGCAGGTAAATTGCCGCGCCGCCGAACAGGGTTAGCAGGGTGGTGAACCATTGACCGTGCAGGATGGTGGATTCTCCCTCCTGATAACCGCTCAGTTGAGTCAGAGCCGCCAGCAGATACACGACGAGTGCACCCAAACGCATATGCGGACGCTGTTGGCGCAGTCCGAAGAAATACACAAGCGCGGATTCTACCGTCCACAGGATGACGGTGTTGCCGCGTTCAAAATAAAGCGGAACGGCGAGTGTGAGGAAAAGCAGCGACAGGGCAACAAACGCCTGACGCAGGATATATAAACCCTGTTGCCGTTTCAGCATCAGCGCGGCAAGCCCGTAAACGGCGGCGAAGCCCAGCGCGGAGAATGCGTCCGCAGACGGCCAGTGTTCTACCATACGGTATTGCAGCCCGAACGCCGCCGCCATCGTGCCGAACAATAAAGTATGGTCGAGGACGTGGACGCGCAGGCCGTGGGAGCAGATGCTGTTCCAAATTTCTTCCAGCGTCGCATTGTCGGCAACGGGCGCGAGGGTGTCTTCGCGGTTTTCCGTCAGCTTGCGGCGGGCGAACAGATAGGCGATGAAGGTGTAGAGCAGCCAGTGGTAAATCAGGAAAGGCTCGGTCATGGCGAAATGCTGCGGCGTATAGCTTTGCATGCCCCACAACGCGGCGATGGAGAAGGTTCCGGCGAAACCCGTCAGGTTCAGCGGCCGCCATGCCTTAAACCAAGCAATCGCCGCTACGCCTGCATTGAGCAAGGAAAGGTAGGAAAACAACACCAAATAATTGCCGCTGCCGTCTGATACCAAGATGGGCGCCGCCAGACCGCCGACCAAGGCAACCTGCGCCATAATCTGCGCGTTCTGCCTGATTGCCAGCAACGCCATCAATACAACCATTGCCACCATCAGCACGAACACGATCGGTGCGGGCAGCAGCGGATGCAGTTTCAACGCCGCCAAAGCGGTCAGATACATCACCGCCACGCCGAAGCCCTGCAACACCAGGCCGTATTCGCGTTTGCGGCTTTGCAGCTTCCAGCCGCCGATGACCGCCGCCAAACCCGCGCCTGCTACGGTCAGATAACGCATTTCCACCGGCACATGAATCCGCTCGGAGGCATAGCGCAAGAGGAACGCCAAGCCGAGGAACAGCACCACGATACCGGTTTTCAGCAGCGGATTGCCGCGCAGGAACCAAGCAATAATCGGATTTTCGGAGAATTTGAAATCGAAACCTTCTTCTTTGCGGACAACGGTTTCACGAGAATCTGCGTCTGCGGTTTCAGATATAGGTTCAGACGACATCGGAGCTTCGTTTTCAGACGACGTTTGCAGGACAGGCGCGTCTTGTTTGCGTTCGTCTTCTTGAATAGCGGAAACTTGGGCAGGTGTTTCTACGCTGTCTGCGTACAGAGCAGGTTCGGGCTGTACGGAAGGTTCAGCGGAAACAGGGGGAACAGGTGTAGAAAAAGAGGGCGCGACAACCGGTTCGATGTGCGGCTCGGCGGGCGCATTGTCCGCAGTTGCCAAAGGTTCAACCTTCTTATGAAGCGGCGCAGGGGTCGTCTGAATATCGTCGGCATGTTCGGACAAAACAGCATGCAGTTTCCGCGCCTGCCCGACTTCTGCTTTATCATGAACGGTTTCATGTTCCAAAGCCGTCAAACGCAGTTTCAGCAACTCGATTTCTTTTTCCAGATTTTGCAGTTTCGCATCATGTTCTTCCTGACGCGGTTTGCCGAGTTCCCGCGCAAACAACCATAAAATAGAGCCGAAAATGACGGCGACGGTCATTTCGTCAAGAAAATAGCCAATGAGGATGGGGATGAGTAGGCAGAAATACTGCATAAAACACCTGTCCGATAAAGGTAAAAATATGCCGATTGTAGCATTCTTGTCATGAGAAGGATGTATAGAAGGCGTAACGGTAAGAAAAGGTGTTGTGCGGTAATGAAGATGTGTCAGTGAAGCAAAAAGGTCGTCTGAAAACCCGAAATCCGTTTTCAGACGACCTGTCTTTATTTTTTCCAATAAGCCGGTGTCAACAAGATCAACACCGTAAAAATTTCCAAGCGGCCCAGCAGCATGACGGCCGAACACAGCCATTTTTGCACATCGCTCAATACTGCATAGCTGCCTGCCGGTCCGACTTCGCCCAAGCCCGGTCCCGCATTGGTGATACACGCGATGACGGCGGTGAAGGCTGAGATAAACTCCATCCCGCTTGCCATCAGCAAAAAGCTGAAGACAATCGTCGTCATGAAATAAATCGAAATAAACGCCATCACCGTCAGCGCCATGCGGTCTGGAATCATGCGCCCGTTGACCTTGACCGTGCGCACCGCTTTCGGGTGCAGCAGAATCATCATCTCGCGCAGGCTGAATTTGAACAAGACCAACGCCCGCACGTTTTTAATGCCGCCGCCCATAGAGCCGGAGCTTGCCAATAGGTTGGACAGGAAAAACATCCACAGCGACACGATCAGCGGCCATTGCGCGAAATCCGTGTTGGAAAAACCGCTTGCCAGCCCGATGGAGACAAAGTTGAAGCTGACGAAACGCAGCGAATCCCCAAAGGTTGCATAAAAATCCTTCTGCCACAGATACACCGCCGACATCAAAATACTGCTCGCCAGCAGCACCAGCAGTACGCGGCATTCCTCGTCCTGCCAATAGGATTTGAGCGAACGCCGTGTCAGCGCCGTGAAATGCGTGGCGAAATTCACACCGCCCCAAAGCGTGAAAAACATGATCGCCCATTCGACGGTCAACGAATCAAAATAAGCGATGCTGGCATCGTGTGTCGAAAAACCGCCTAGCGACACCGCCGACATCGCGTGGCAAAGCGCGTCAAACCAGCTCATCCCCGCAAAATGCAGCGTCAGAAAAGCCGCCGCCGTCGTCATTGTATAGAAGAACCACAGCTTTTTTGCCACCTGCGAAATGCGCGGCGCCATCTTGCTTTCTTTGTCCATCCCTGGAATTTCAGCCTTGAAGAGCTGCGTTCCGCCCACGCCCAGCATCGGCAGAATCGCTACCGCCAGCACGATGATACCCATGCCGCCCAGCCAGTTGAGCATATGCCGCCAAAAATTTATCGACGGAGCCAGCGTGTCCAAGCTCGTCATGACCGTTGCGCCTGTTGTCGTCAGCCCCGACATCGCCTCAAAAAACGCATCGGTAAAACTGATACCCGGGATGTGAATATAAATCGGCATCGCCGCCACCAGCGCAAACGCCAGCCACAACATCAAAACCAACGTAAACCCGTCGCGCGGACGCAGCTCGCGGCGGAAATGAAAGGTCATCAGCCAAACCACGCAAGAAGTCAGCGTCGTTGCCAAAGCCGTGTAGGCAAACGCAGGAAACGCGTTGTCCAGAAAAAAATACGACATCAGCGTCGGTACTGCGAGCACCATTGAAAACAGCAGCCCCAGTCTGGACAAAACGTGGACAATAGGAAGGAATTTATACATATCAATTAATCTTAACAAACCGGCCGAATCATCCGGCGGCATGGGATGGCGATGAGGAAGCCGATATTTTCAGACGACCTTATCGTCATCAGTAATCGCAAACAGACGTTATTTTAACAAATTATTGCCTTGCCTAGACGCAAAAGGGTGGAAGCGGAGGTCGTCTGAAAACCACATCCGCATCCCGTCCCGCGTTTGCCAGAAAACCCGCTTAAAGGTAAAATCCCGTATTCCAACATGGGTACTGCATCATGACTAAATTTATTTTCGTAACCGGCGGCGTCGTATCTTCACTCGGAAAAGGTATCGCCGCCGCTTCTATTGCCACCATCCTCGAATCGCGCGGTCTGAACGTGACCATGCTCAAGCTCGACCCTTATATCAACGTCGACCCAGGCACGATGAGTCCGTTCCAGCATGGCGAAGTGTTCGTTACAGATGACGGCGCGGAAACCGACCTCGACTTGGGACACTACGAACGTTTCATCAATGCCACCATGACCCGCCGCAACAGCTTCAGCACGGGGCAGGTGTACGAAAACGTCATTGCCAAAGAACGCCGCGGCGACTACCTCGGCGGCACGGTTCAAGTCATTCCGCACATTACCGACGAAATCAAACGCCGCATCCACGAAGGCGCGGCGGGTTACGATGTCGCCATCGTCGAAATCGGCGGTACGGTCGGCGACATTGAATCGCTGCCGTTTTTGGAAGCCATCCGTCAGATGCGCAGCCAGTTGGGACGCAACAACACCCTGTTCGCCCACTTGAGCTACGTTCCCTACATCGCCGCCGCCGGCGAAATCAAAACCAAGCCGACCCAGCATACGGTTAAAGAAATGTTGAGCATCGGTTTGCAACCCGACATCCTGATTTGCCGCATGGACAGAACCATGCCCGCGGACGAACGCCGCAAAATCGCTCTGTTCTGTAACGTGGAAGAACGCGCGATTGTAGGCAGCTACGACGTGGACAGCATCTACGAATGCCCTGAAATGCTGCACAACCAAGGCATCGACAACATCATTACCGAGCAGTTGCAGCTGAACGTACAACAGGCGGATTTGACCGCGTGGAAAAAAATCGTCCATGCCATCAAAAATCCGAAACACACCGTCAAAATCGCCATGGTCGGCAAATACGTCGATTTGACCGAATCCTACAAATCGCTGATCGAAGCCTTGAAACACGCGGGTATCCACACCGAAACCGACGTGCAAATCACCTTCGTGGACAGCGAAAACATCGAGAAAAACAACGGCGACGTTTCCATGCTCAAAGACATGGACGCCATCCTCGTTCCCGGCGGTTTCGGTTCGCGCGGCGTGGAAGGCAAAATCGCCGCCGTGCGCTATGCCCGCGAAAACAACGTGCCATACTTGGGCATCTGCCTCGGTATGCAGATTGCGCTGATCGAATACGCCCGCGACGTGGCAGGCTTGAAAGGCGCGAATTCCACCGAGTTCGACCTCAAATGCGCCGCACCCGTCGTCGCCCTGATTGACGAATGGCAAACCGCCGACGGCAGCGTCGAAACCCGCGACGAATCCGCCGATTTGGGCGGTACCATGCGTTTGGGTGCGCAAGAGGTTGAATTGAAAGCAGGCAGCCTTGCCGCCAAAATCTATGGCATCGAACACATCCGCGAGCGCCACCGCCACCGCTACGAAGTCAACAACAACTACGTTCCCACGCTGGAACAGGCTGGCTTGGTCATCGGCGGTGTATCCGCAGGACGCGAACGCTTGGTCGAAACCATCGAACTGCCGAACCATCCTTGGTTCTTCGCCTGCCAGTTCCACCCAGAGTTCACCTCCAACCCGCGCAAAGGCCATCCTTTGTTCACCGCGTTTGTCAAAGCTGCGTTGAACAATAAAAAGGGCTGATACTCGGCGAAAGGTCGTCTGAAAATAGAAAAAGCACCTC
>NZ_CEXQBZ010000018.1:0-15161 GCF_982712965.1 Neisseria flava
TAATGTATATTTGCTCATAAAAAAACTGCACCTTGCGAGTTGGAGGGGATGTGTCCAACTTTTGGGGTGCAGTTCAGTTTTCAGACGACCTTTGTCGTTTTTGTACCACTTTGTAACTTTGATTAACCCATATCGATTTCTCATGAAATTCAGAAGAGAATGGGAAATTTCACTTCAGGCGACCCAAACGGATTGAATAGCCAAGATTTACACGGTAAACTTACACAATTAAAAAATTTTATGATTTACTCACTATGAAACCCGCCTTCGACATAAAGTCAGCCCGGCTCGACGTGCTGGCTATTCACCTGCATACCGCAGATCTGACCGAATTAGAAGAGTTTCTACGCCAGCGCGCCGGTCAGTATCAAGAATTGGATATTGTTCCTTTTGTTTTAGACGTACAGGATTTCGATCACCCCGAGTCATTGGACATCGGGGCTATGCTGACCCTTTTTGCCCGTTACGGCATGCAGATTTTAGGGCTGCGCCATGAAAGTGAAAGTTGGTCGTCTTTTGCGGCACGTTATCATTTGGTTTTCAGCCGCAGCGACAAATCCGAGCCGCAACAACCCAAAATCAACCAAGAGCCTGCGCCTGTTCAGGCAACCGTCATCAATAACCCGACCGTCCTCATCAGCACCCCCGTTCGTACCGGACAGCAGGTTTACGCGGAAAACGGCGACCTTATCGTTACAGGTATCGTCAGTGAAGGTGCGGAGCTTATTGCCGACGGAAACATTCACATTTATGCGCCCATGCGCGGCAGGGCGCTGGCTGGCGCGAAAGGCAACACCAACGCGCGCATCTTCATCCACTCCATGCAGGCGGAGTTGGTCTCCGTAGCAGGTATTTACCGCAATTTCGAACAAGACCTGCCCGACCACCTGCACAAAAAAGCCGTACAGGTTTCATTGCAAGACAACCGTTTGGTTATCAGCGCAATCGACACAGATTAACCGTTCCAAGATTTGAAAGGAAATATCGTGACAAAAATCATCGTAGTAACATCAGGTAAAGGCGGCGTAGGTAAAACCACGACCAGCGCCAGTATTGCAGCCGGATTGGCATTGCGAGGCCACAAAACCGCCGTTATCGACTTTGACGTCGGTTTGCGTAACCTCGATCTGATTATGGGTTGCGAACGACGCGTTGTGTATGACCTGATTAACGTCATCCAGGGTGAAGCCACGCTCACCCAGGCCCTGATTAAAGACAAAAACTGCGAAAACCTCTTCATCCTGCCCGCATCGCAAACCCGCGACAAAGACGCGCTGACCCGTGAAGGCGTTGAGAAAGTCATGCAGGAATTGAGCAGCGACAAAATGGGATTCGAATACATCATCTGCGACTCCCCCGCCGGTATCGAACAAGGCGCATTGATGGCGCTCTACTTCGCCGACGAAGCCATCGTTACAACCAACCCCGAAGTATCCAGCGTCCGCGACTCCGACCGTATCTTGGGCATCCTGCAAAGCAAATCCCGCAAAGCCGAACAAGGCGGCACAGTTAAAGAACACCTGCTGATTACCCGCTATTCTCCCGAACGCGTCAACAAAGGCGAAATGCTGTCCGTACAAGATATTTGCGACATCCTGCGCATCCCGCTCATCGGTGTCATTCCCGAATCGCAAAACGTCCTGCAAGCATCCAATGCCGGCGAACCCGTCATCCATCAAAACAGCGTTTCTGCTGCCGAAGCCTACAAAGACGTCATCGCGCGCCTCTTGGGTGAAAACCGCGAAATGCGTTTCCTTGAAGCTGAGAAAAAAGGCTTCTTCAAACGACTGTTCGGAGGCTAAGCCATGTCATTAATAGATATGTTGTTTGGCAGAAAGCCGAAAACCGCCGCCGTCGCGCGCGACCGCCTGCAAATCATCATTGCCCAAGAACGCGCTCAAGAAGGAAAGGCTCCCGACTACCTGCCGACCCTGCGCAAAGAATTACTGGAAGTATTGTCCAAATACGTCAATGTTTCCCTGGACGACATCCGCATTTCCCAAGAAAAGCAGGACGGTATGGACGTTCTCGAATTGAACATCACCCTGCCTGAACAAAAAACGGAACAGAAAAAGGCTTAACACATGACCTTGACCGAATTGCGTTACATCGTAGCCGTCGCGCAGGAGCGTCATTTCGGACGTGCCGCGCGCCGCTGCTTTGTCAGCCAGCCCACCCTTTCCATCGCCATCAAAAAGCTGGAAGAAGAGCTGTCGGTATCCCTGTTTGACCGCAGCAGCAACGACATCATCACCACCGAAGCGGGCGAGCGCATCGTTGCCCAAGCCCGTCGCGTGTTGGAAGAAGCCGAGCTGATCAAGCACCTTGCCAGCGAAGAGCAAAACGAATTGGAAGGCGCATTCAAACTCGGTCTGATTTTTACCGTCGCCCCCTACCTTCTGCCCAAGCTCATCATTTCCCTGCGCGAAACCGCGCCGAAAATGCCCCTGATGCTCGAAGAAAACTACACGCACATCCTGACCGAATCGCTCAAACGCGGCGACGTCGATGCCATCGTAGTCGCAGAACCCTTCCAAGAGCCGGGTATCGTCACCGAGCCTTTGTATGACGAGCCTTTCTTCGTCATCGTCCCCAAAGGACACCATTTCGAAGAACTCGATGCCGTTACCCCGCAGATGTTGAGCGAAGAGCAGGTCTTGTTGCTGACGGAAGGCAACTGTATGCGCGACCAAGTTTTATCAAGCTGTTCCGAGCTGGCCGCCAAGCAGAAAATCCAAGGTCTGACCAACACCCTCCAAGGCAGCTCCATCAACACCATCCGCCACATGGTTGCCAGCGGTCTCGCCATCAGCGTCATGCCCGCTACCGCATTGACCGAAAACGACCATTTGCTGTTCAGCATCATCCCGTTTTCAGGCTCCGTACCGCACCGCCGCGTCGTTTTGGCATACCGTCGGAACTTCGTCCGCCCCAAAGCACTGACTGCCTTGCGGACCGCCATCCTCAATTCCCATCTTCACGGCGTAAGTTTTGTAAAGGAATAAAAGGGTTGGCGTATTGGTGTAAACCGATTGCTGTAAGTAATCAAAAGGTCGTCTGAAAAACATTTTTCAGACGACCTTTTTGTGTCATAGGGAGAAACCAGCTTTAGTTGTTTTTCAATCCTAAAACGTCCTGCATATCGTACAAACCTGTTTTGCCGTTGACCCAAACTGCGGCGCGGACGGCGCCGGCGGCGAAGGTCATGCGGCTGCTGGCTTTGTGGGTGATTTCGACGCGTTCGCCGTCGGTGGCGAAGAGGGCGGTGTGGTCGCCGACGATGTCGCCTGCGCGGACGGTGGCGAAGCCGATGGTGGACGGATCGCGCGGGCCGGTGTGGCCCTCGCGGCCGTAAACGGCGCATTGTTTGAGGTCGTGGCCGAGCGCGTCGGCGATGACTTCGCCCATGCGCAGGGCGGTGCCGCTGGGGGCGTCGACTTTGTGGCGGTGGTGGCCTTCGATGATTTCGATGTCGTAGCCTTCGTTGAGGACGCGGGCGACGGTGTCGAGGATGTGGAAGGTGAGGTTGACGCCGACGCTGAAGTTGGCGGCGAAGACGACGCCTGTTTTTTCGCCTGCGGCTCGGATGGCGGCTTTGCCTGCGTCGTCGAAACCGGTGGTGCCGATGATGATGTTGACGCCTTTTTCAACGCATTTTTGCAGGTGTTTGAGGGTGGGCTCGAGGCGGGTGAAGTCGATGAGTACGTCGCTTTGGGCGAGGACGGTATCAACGTCGTCTGAAATGGCGATGCCGGTTTTGATGCCGGAGGCGAAACCTGCGTCCAAGCCTAAGACTTCAGAGCCTGAATGTTCGAGTGCGCCGGAGAGGACGGTGTCGGGATGGTTGTTGACGGCTTCAACCAGTACGCGCCCCATGCGGCCGTTAACGCCGGCGATGGCGATTTTTAATGCGCTCATGCGGTTTCCTTAATGATTATTGTGCAGTTTGGGCTGCTTTTTGTTCGGCTTGGAGGGTTTCGATGGATTTTTGGATGGCATCGCCTTCTGCGCGGACAAGGACGTCGTTTTCAAAATAAACGGTGAGGTTGCTGCGGTCTTTGATGATGCCGTTGCGGCTGGTATTGAAGGTGTAGTCCCAGCGGTCGGCATGGAATGCGTCGCGCAGCAGCGGGGTGCCGAGCAGGAGTTGGACTTGGTCGCGGCTCATGCCTGCTTGGAGGGAGACGACGGCGCGGGGATCAAGTTCGTTGCCTTGGATGACTTTGAGTTTGTAAGAGGGGAACAGGGAAACGCGTTCGGCGCTGCATGCGGAAAGTCCGATGAGGGCGGCGAGGGCAAGACAGAGGGGTTTGTTCACGGATATGCCTTTCTGTTCGAATTCGGGTGGAAGGGTATCATTGCTTGAATTTTTTGAAAAAGCAAACGATAATCATCTCTTTGATTATAATTTCAGCCGGCTATCGTTTGTATGCAAACAAAACTTGTGGTTTTATTGCAAACCGCTATGGCGTAATAGTGGGCAAGCGGGCTTAAATTGCGTATTATAACGTCTATTACTTCACAGGGATATTGAATATTATGGAAAAATTCAGCAATATTGCGCAATTGAAAGACAGCGGTTTGAAGGTTACCGGTCCGCGTTTGAAAATCTTGGATTTGTTTGAGTCTCATGCTGAAGAGCATTTGAGTGCTGAAGATGTGTACCGTATTTTGCTGGAAGAGGGTGTGGAAATCGGCGTAGCGACGATTTACCGCGTATTGACCCAGTTCGAGCAGGCAGGCATTTTGCAGCGCCATCATTTTGAAACCGGCAAGGCGGTTTATGAATTGGACAAAGGCGACCACCACGACCATATCGTCTGCGTGAAATGCGGCGAGGTAACGGAATTCCACAATCCCGAAATCGAAGCCTTGCAAGACAAAATTGCGGAAGAAAACGGCTACCGTATTGTTGACCACGCGCTTTATATGTACGGCGTGTGCGGCGAATGCCAAGCGAAGAGCAAACGCTGATTCCCGTTTTAAAAGATGTTTGATGTTCAGACGACCTCGGATGAGAATTTGGGGTCGTCTGAAATTTTTTGCGGAACATGAACATCATGCCGCTGCAAATCAGAATAATATAGTGGATTAAATTGAAATCAGGACAAGGCGAGGCAATGCCGTACCGGTTTAAAGTGAATCCACTATACCTTAGGATTTTTAATGAGTATCCCCTTGCTTTACCCTAATGATTACACTTTCCCCGACCCGTTTTACGCGCTGGAAGAATGCGACGGCTTGGTCGGTATCAGCCGCGATTTGGACACGGGACGGCTGCTGTCGGCGTATCGGCAGGGGATTTTCCCGTGGTTCAGCGAAGACGGCTGGTTTTTTTGGCATACCATAGATCCGCGTGCCGTCATCGTGCCTGAAAATCTGCATATCGGGCGTTCGTTGGCGAAAACCTTGCGCAACAAACCCTATCGGGTAACGGTCAACCAATGTTTCGAAACCGTCATTGCGCATTGCGCCGCCTTTCCGCGCCCCGGTCAGGACGGCACATGGATTGTTCCTGAGTTCCAAGCCGCTTATACCGAGCTGCACCGCTTGGGTCATGCGCATTCGTTTGAATGTTTCTATCCCGATGAAACAGGTCGTCTAAAACTGGCGGGCGGCTTTTACGGCGTACAAATCGGAAGGGTGTTTTACGGAGAATCCATGTTTGCCCTTGAGCCGAATGCCTCCAAAATCGCCTTCGCGCGAGCCGTCCCGTTTCTTGCTAAGTTGGGCATTGAGTTGATTGACTGTCAGCAAGATACCCTGCATATGCATCGTTTCGGTTCGGAACCGATACCGTTTGCCGAATTTCAGACGACCTTGCAACGCTTGAACGCTTTGCCTTTGAAGGAAGCATTGGGCGCGCGGGTGGTGGGTGGAACGTTGGACTAGCGGCAGGATATAGAGTCGGCTTTGAATCAGAATCGAATAAAAAAGGTCGTCTGAAAATCTAATTTATGGGTTTTCAGACGACCTTTGGATTATATGAGGCAATGGCAATACTTGTTTTGTCTTGCAGTAGGATTTTCGTCAAAACAATTTTTGCGAGTCCAGCAGTAGGGTAACGGGGCCGTCGTTGCACAGGCTGACCTGCATATGCGTTTGGAAGCAGCCGGTTTGTACGTTCAAACTATGTCCGCGCAATAGTTCTGCAGTATGCAAATAGAGTGTTTGCGCCTGTTCGGCAGGGGCGGCTGCCGAGAAAGACGGACGGCGTCCATTTCGTGCATCGGCATACAACGTGAATTGGGAAACCAGCAGGATTGAGCCGCCAACATCTTTGACGGACAGGTTCAATTTGCCGGCATCGTCTTCGAAAATACGCAGATTGGCGGCTTTGTCGGCAATATAGCGCGCATCTGCTTCGGTATCGTCGTGGGTAACGCCGAGCAATATCATCAACCCGTTATCGATTTCTGCGCAGGTTTCCTTATGATTTCCGTCCAATACATCGACACGGGAACAACTCACTTTTTGGATGACGGCTCGCATAGCGGTTCTTTATCTCTATTCAAAAGATTGGTTGACGGCGGATTCAGATACACAAGTGTTTCAACAGCAATGCAGGTAGAAAAGGTCGTCTGAAAAACGTTATGGTTTCAGACGACCTTTAGGTGGATTGCATCAATGCAGCAAAAAGAATCCGGCTTAATTTCCTTTACTTATCCGTTATAGGAAGCTTAAAGGTTATTTGGCAGGTTTGATGTCGGCTTTTTGCAAGAGCGCACGCATAGTGTCGTCAATGCGGGCAGTACTCAGATCGCGGGCTATGTTGCCTTTGATTTCGTTAAAGGCAGGGACTTTGACATCGCGGCGGTCGTCAACGTAAAACACGGCGTAAGAATTACCGTCTTGTAGCGGTTCGGATGTCGCTTCGCCTTTTTTCAGGTCTTTGACTGCTGCGTACAGAGGCGGTGCGGCTTCTTGCAAGTCTTTCAGCGGAACATAAGCTTGAGGAATGCCTCCTGCTTTTTTGGCTTCTTCGTCAATCGAATATTGTTTCAATACTGCGGTAAAAGCTTTCTTCGCCTTCAAATCGGCAGCGGCTTTTTGTCCGTCGGCTTTAGTTCGTGTAACGATTTCCCCTAGGCGTACTTCCTGACTGCCTTGGTAGAATTTGGCAAATTCATCGTAGGATTTTTTAATTTCTTGTTCGTTGACAGGATTTTTGCGCAATACGTCGATGGCCAGGGCTTGTCCGAGCAGGTCGTCTTCAAATGCCGCCCATTCTGTTTTGAAGGACGGTTTTTTGTCCGCGCCTTGTTTCTTCGCATCTGCACGGGCTTGTTCAAGGGCTTTTTTGAATTCCGCACTTTGATCCAGCTTGCGGCGTTTGGCTTCTTGCGCGACAACCGTGCTAATAACTTGGCGGTTGGTCAATTCTTGTCGCAGTTGTGGCGAATCCTGGATTTGTTTGTTTTCAGCGCGCAAGGCGGCAACTTGTCCGTCAATCACGCTGCTGTCGATGGCTTGTCCGTTGACGGTAACCAGAGTTTGGGCAAACAGGCTGCAGGATAGGGCGGCCATAACCAATGCGGCTGTAAAATGGGTTTTTCTCATAATCTTCTCTTTAATTTGAAACACTACGGATAATTCAATGGAAATATTCGTCGGGCGTTACCGCCTTAATGCTTAAGGCATGGATGAAACCGCCGGCAAACAGGTCTTGGAGCAGGTTTTGAACCATGCGTTGGCGTTCGATACGTTTCATCCCGGTAAAAGCCTCGCTGACGACGGTTACAGCATAATGCCCCCCGCCTTTATTACCCGCGTGTCCTTTGTGCAAATGGCTGTCGTCTTGAAACTCGAATATCTGAGGATTTAGAGTTTTCAGGCGACCTTCTATTGCTGAACGCATATCCATTATTTAAAAACAGCTTTGTAGGGCTTAATTAAAACTTCCTCATATACGCCCGCAGCGACATAAGGATCTTGTTCCGCCCATTCTTGGGCTTCGTCAAGCGATGCGAATTGGGCGATGATAAGGCTGCCGGAGACGCGTTCGGGATTGTCGGGCAGAGGATTCGGTCCGGCTGTCAAAAGGCGCCCTTCGGCTTGCAGGGCTTCCAAACGTTTCAGATGATCGGGACGTGCAGCCATACGGGCTTCATGTACGTCGTCTGCATCAGTGGCCAAAAGCATATAATATTCCATTGCTTAATTCTCCTTTGGTAAATGTTTGCCCAAATAAATACCTTGAGCGATAAAGAAAGCGAACATCAGTCCGGTCGAACCGAACATCTTGTAATTCACCCAATGACTTTCAAAATGAGTGAATACAAACCAGTTGGCTATGCCCATAAATACGAGAAACGCTATCCAAGCATAGGTCAGATTATTCCAGACGGTATCGGACAATTCGAGTTCCTTGCCCATTGTAGCCTTAAGTCCGTTTTTTCCGGCAAGGTGGCTGAAAAGCAAGACCAGTGCACCTATCCAAAACAATACGGTCGGTTTCCACATGATGAATCGCGGATCTTTCAGCAGGATGGTCGCCCCGCCGAATACCACGATTAAAACCAATCCGACCCACTGCATCGTATCCAGCTTTTTAAATTTCCAATAGGTAAAGGCCGCCTGCAAAACACCGACTACCAAAGCTACGGCTGTCGCGGCAATCATGTCTTTCGTAACCGTATAAGTCAGAAAAAACAAAATTACCGCTAATAAATCACTCAGAATTTTCATATATAAAAAACAAAAATGAGGAAACCAAACAATCAAACGGCAATCATACAGGCAGCTACGGTTTTTTGCATTACCGTAAATCTCAAACTTTGGTTTGTTTGATATGTCGGCAGTTTGTTGCAGGGTTTTAAAAATGCAAACGGAATGATAAAATAAGTTCCCGATAGATTTGCAAAAAAGAAACACACCGATGCAAACAGTAACGGTTTATGTCATTTTTGATAACATAAATGACAGTGTTACTTGGCAGATTAGGGACTTAGACTATATCATAACGTAATATATCGTAATAGACGGTTAAGTAATCGGCAGTACAGCAGGATTCATTTCATAGGGGACAAGTTTTGAAAAAACATTACAAAATCAAACTTATCGCAGCTTCCGTCGCCTTAGCGGTTTCGGTGGGTGCAAGCGCAGGGTTGGGTGGTTTAAATGTTCAATCGCATTTGGGTGAGCCGTTTTCCGGCAATATCACCGTAACCGGAGAAGAAGCACAGGCATTGTTTAACGGAGGCAAGGCTTCCGTATCTAATGCCAACCTCAGAACCAGCGTTCACAGAGCGGGCGATCGTGCCGTCATCAATATCCGTTCGGCTAAAGCCATCAAAGACCCTGTGCTGATTTTCCAAGTCAGTACCGGCTCTCAATCTCGAGAATATACCGCAATCATTGATCCGGCTGATTACTCGGTCAAGGGCGACAGTACGCCCCGCGTTCGTCAGGAGCCGCCTCCCGCATACGCTTCCCAGCAGATAGACCGTCAAGCTGCGCGCGAACGGATTAACCGTGCGCTGCGTAGTGGAAATGCGTCTGCAGATGTTGCGAATAATACGCGTAAAGAAGGAATCGACAATAAAAAGTCAAAAAATACCCAAACACAGCCTAAACAGACGCAAAATGCAACCTCTTCTGTACAGGGCGAGCCGCGTTATGGCAAACGACATTTAGTCAAACAGGGTGAAACCCTGACTGAAATTGCGACCCGTATCCGTCCTCAAGGTATGACGGTCGAGCAGGCAATACAGGCATTGGTAAAAGCCAACCCTAGTGTGTTCATCAATAAAAATGCCGACCATATGTTGGCTGGCAAAGTATTGAATATCCCGACCCAGTTCGATATGAAACAGGCAGCCGCCAAACAGGCCGCCGAGAAGCCTCTTGTGTCTGATAAACAGCAGCCGCAGACCGCAGCAGCATCTAAAGCATCGTCTGAAAAATCAGAAGCTGCCAAAACTAATGCATCTGCGGAAAATAAGGCAGGTGAAAATAAGGCTGGCGAAGAGGCTAAATCAAACAAAGAAGCCAAGCTTGAACAACAACCAGCACAAGTAACCGCTTCCGCTCCACAGGGTGCAACACAAGAACAAGCTGCTTCATCCGTAGGCACTGAGGAAGTATTGCAACCCGGCATCGCAGAACAAACCGCTGCAAGTGAAACAGCAAAATCTACGCCGGAAGCCCAAGTTGAAGAAGCTTTGGCTGCTCAGCAAAATTCCGCTGCTCAAAGTGAAGCAGTAGAAGAGTCGTCTGAAGATGGCGGATTATGGCGCTGGCTGTTAATCGGCGGCGGTGCGCTGTTGGCATTGTTGCTGTTGCTGAAAGCTTTGGGCAAACGAAAAGCAGCTGCTGTCGCGCCTGTCGTACCTGTTCCTTCTGCAGGATATGACGAAGAAGATGATGACATTAGCTTTGCAGAAACCGTGATAGCCGACGAGGCGAAGCCCGAACAGTTTGTTCAAGCGAAAGCTGTTCCGGCAGAAGAGTCTGATGGATTGTCTATCGAGGATGATTTTGACGACGAGGCTTTCTTTGTACAGCCCAATGCAGCCAAAGAAGCCGCTGAAGATGAGATCAATATCAATATCGATGATATTGACGATAAGCACGTCGGCATCGTATCCAGCGCAGTTACCGTGGATGAGGAAACGGAAAAACGCCGTGATTTGGATTGGGACTCAGTTGAATCGACAGAAAGTGTATATGAGCCCGAACCGGAGAATCCGTATCAACCGGTTTCAGTAGTTATAGAAGGCAGACATCAAGAAGAAGCAGTAGAAGAGCCTGATAATACAGCTCATATTCAGCAATTTGATGAGGTTCAGTCAAACTTTGGCACGTCTTCCCATGACGCCAATGAAGAAACCAAAGAGGCGGATACCTCAGTAGGTGAGGAAGAATATTCTTATACCGAACCCGCCGTTGCGGAAGAAGTTTCTGATTTGGAGTTTGACTACGAAGCTTCCGATGCTTCCGAAGTTCAACAGCAGGAGCGGACTGTTGGAGCAGAAGATGTCAAAGGCGTTGAAGAAGCAGAAGAAGGATGGGATTTCTTCTCGGAAAAAATCGAAACCCAACCTATCGAGCCTCTGCCTGAGTTCACAACATCTAAGCAAACATCGTCTGAAAAATTAAATGAAGACGAGGCTTTAGAGTTTGCTTCCGTTGATACTGCAGCCGATGAAACCGTAGCCGAAGAGCCTTTTGAAATCAAACAAGATGAAGGCATTATCTTCCAAGAAAGCGATGAAGATTTCGGATTGGCAGATTCTCAAGGTAATGAAGTAGAAGAGACCATCGAATGGGAAAACCTGACAGTTGATGAAGAAGTAAGCAAGTCGGCACTCGACTCAGGCTTTATTTCCGAATCCGTCGGAATGACCGCTCCTTTGGAAGCAAAATACGAATTGGCAAAAATGTATGTCGAAATTGGAGACCCCGGTGCAGCTCGTGAAACTTTGCAAGAGCTGATGGAAGAGGCTACTGGCGATATCTTAGATAAAACCAAAGCCTTGTTGGCAGAGCTAGGCTGATTAATCCGACAACCCTTTTCTTGAAAGAAAAATAAAGATGCCGTGTCTAAAAGCGGCATCTTTTTTATTGCTATACTGTCGGATAAGCAATTTTCGCATGATTTTGTTCGAATATAGAACCCTTACCGATTATGACGTTTCTTTCTTCAAATCAACCCGCTGTTTATCGTTGGGCATTAACCCTATCTTATGATGGCAGCCGATTTTACGGCTGGCAAAAACAAGCTGGCGACTTGCCTACTGTTCAGACGACCTTAGAATATGCACTCAGCCAAATTGCGGGTGAAGCCATCCGAACCATAGTTGCCGGACGGACGGATACAGGCGTACACGCGACTGCGCAAGTCGTCCATTTCGATACCACAGTAGTCCGTCCCGAACAAGCATGGGTACGGGGCGTCAATGCCTATCTTCCCGAAGGTGTGGCTGTATTGTTTGCACAGCAAGTCGCCCCGCATTTTCACGCCCGCTTTGACGCATACGGTAGAAGATATCGCTACCTCTTGGAGTCATCTCCCGTCCGCTCCCCGATATTGCAAGGCAGGGTAGGGTGGACGCACCTCAAACTCGATCCTGACAAAATGCAGCAGGCGGCACTCTTATTAGAAGGCGAACATGATTTCTCCAGCTTTCGCGCTGCCGAATGCCAAGCAAAATCACCCGTTAAAACCCTATACAGTGCAAAAATCAGCGGTACGCCGCAACTCCTCAAACTGGATTTGCACGGCAATGCCTTTCTGCACCATATGGTGCGTAATATTATGGGCGCATTGGTTTATGTCGGTAGTGGTAGGCTGAGCGTTTCTGAATTCCAAGCCTTAATTGAAGAACGCAGTCGATTAAAAGCCCCTCCGACTTTTATGCCTGATGGGCTGTATCTGACCGGAGTGGATTATCCGCCCGAGTTCGGCATCATCCGTCCCGAAATGCCCGAATGGCTGTGAGGCCGTCCGAAATACTGTCAAACCTATTCTTCCCTTCCATAAAGAAAATTCTAGTCACTCCCGTGCTGACAGGGATCCAAGCATTGATTTTTAGAAAAATATTCAAAAATTACCGTACTCAAGCTCTTATATTTCTTTCACATCAGGAATGATATTTGAAATATCCTGTCTTTATTTTCATACACTATAAAAAGTCGTTTGAAATCTATACGCATTCTTTTCAGACGACCTTTGCTCTTTTCGATAGACCAACCTGCAGATAAAGCCTGTACTACGGAGCTGGAATGACAGCTACCGTAGATCGGGAGATATTTATGCCCGGCAAACCCTATCAGGGTAAATGCAGGCATGAATACCTGAACGATGTTTCCAGTTTCCTCGCTTGCCTGAATTAGCCAAAAAACAACAGCCGGTCCTAAAAAACTACCGTTCGGGAAATCTGTGTTGTAAAAATGCAAATAATAGGAAAATCGGTATTACCATATGATTTATAAAGGAAATATTTAGAATCTTATGTTGTTGACAGGGTGGTGTGGCGTAAGGGGGGAAGAAGGGGAAGTGAATAAAGTTTGTTTTTTTAGAAAGGAACAATTATAGTGAGAGTCATGGAATCGCTGATTCCAGCGATAATGTAAAGCCTAAGCGGACTCTGTCCGGGTCTGCTTAAGTTATTTCTTCACGATAGAAAAAGGAATACAGCAATGAAAAAATCTCTGATTGCTCTGACTTTGGCAGCTTTGCCTGTTGCAGCTATGGCTGATGTGACTCTGTACGGTCAAGTTAAAGCCGGTGTTGAAATTTCTCGCATCAAAGCAGGCTCTGGTGTGACTGATAATGGTCGTTCTTCTACTACTAAAACTGCAACTGAAATCGCTGACCTCGGTTCTCGTATCGGTTTCAAAGGTCATGAACACCTGAGCAACAACCTGAACGCTATTTGGCAAGTAGAACAAAATACTTCTGTTGCTGGTACTGACAGCGGCTGGGGTACTCGTGAATCCTTCATCGGTTTGGAAGGTGGCTTCGGTAAAATTCGTGCTGGTAAACTCAACACTACTCTGAAAGACAGCACCGACAGCATCGATCCATGGGAATCCAGCGATGCTAATGAACATGTATTGTCATTGGGTACTTTGGAACGTGTAGATGAGCGTAAAGTGTCTGTTCGCTACGACTCCCCTGTGTTCTCAGGCTTTAGCGCAAGCGTTCAATACCAACCTCGCGATAACGCCAACTCTAGCGACAAATATACTCATGCTGCGAAAAGCCGTGAAGCATACTACGCTGGTTTGAACTATGAAAATTCCGGTTTCTTTGGTCGCTATGCTGGTAAATTTGCAAAACATGATGTAATTACAGCTAACGAATATGATGTTGCTGTTGATAAAGTTGCTGATGCTGCTTCTACTTTGAAAGTTGGCGATACTTTGGCTACTGTTAAAGATCATCAAGTTCATCGTTTAGTAGCTGGTTACGACGCGAACAATGTTTTATTTGCTGTTGCTGGTCAATATGATGCATCAAAAAATGGTGATGTAAGTGATGCTAACTACGGTAAGAAAAACGAACAAACCCAAGTTGCTGTAACTGGTGGCTACCGTATGGGCAACGTAATGCCTCGTGTTTCTTACGCTCACGGCTTCAAAGCTAAAGAAGATGGCGAGAAACAAGCTAACAGTCAATACAACCAAGTTATCGTTGGTGCTGACTACGACTTCTCTAAACGTACTTCTGCTTTGATTTCTGCTGGTTGGTTGAAACAAGGTAAAGGCGTTAACAAAGTTGAATCTACTGCTGGTTTGGTTGGTCTGCGCCACAAATTCTAATCTGATACGGTTAGTTTAAAAAAGAGCCTGCTTTATGCAGGCTCTTTTTGTATCCTTGGATAAAATGCGGGGGGATACGTAGTATGCTGGTTGTAGGTCGGTTCGCATTTTTCCCCGACAAGCTGCTCTGTCTATACCATTATTTCTGATTCTTTCGGCGCAGAAATGGCTGGTGTGAATATCCTGTTTTATTTTAATCCGTTAAATAAAAGGTCGTCTGAATCCCTGTGTACGGCAGGCTTTTCAGACGACCGTTTTTTTTGGATAGAACTTAATCCGTGGGCTTTGGCCGCGAAATATGGCAGGTCAAAACAAGAGGGCTGCAATTTCGTCATTCACGCGCAGGCGGTAATCTAGAAATTTGAAGTTGCGGCATCCTTGAAATCTTCCCAAAATGCCGAGGCCGTCATTCCCGCCTGTGCGGGAATGACGGCGGTAGGGAGATTTCAGGCGACCTTACCTCAAAAATAATCTGCGGGTAAAGCTCATGCTGCGATGGGCCATCTTCATACAAGCGGGGCGGGAATGGAGAGTCTAGACTAACCTTTTGCAAAAACCGTGCTATTTACCGCATTCGTAGGCTTCGATTTCGCCGACTTTCGGTGCGTATCCGCTATCCGTGTTGTGGCGCAAATTCAGCCAAATGTCCACCAATGCCCAGGCAGCGGGGGCGGCGATGACGTTTTGTCCCATGCACAATACCTGTGCATCGTAGTTTTCTACCGAGCCGCGCAATGTGATTAAATCATGCGCCGTTGCTGCCCGTATGCCGCGGACTTTATTGGCGGCAATCGCCGTACCGACTCCCGTGCCACAAATTATAGTCAATTAAAATCAAAATAGGACAGTAACGCATCGTCAAATCGGGCGTAATCAGACAAAACGGTTCGCAG
>NZ_CEXQBZ010000019.1:0-14865 GCF_982712965.1 Neisseria flava
CCGGGAGCGTTGCAGTCTGAAATTGAAAAAGCTGAGTCCTGTCGCATACAGAACCCAGCTTGCACAGAGCGCCTGAATAGGCTTTTATGAGTGTCCAAGATTTGGGGGCCAGTTCAACTATCTTTACCGTTTTAAGACGACCTTTTCTGTCGAATTAGCGATTCCATCTCCTTCCGTAGCAACACTCATCAATGCCCTCCTCCGCCTCCGTCATGATGGAAAGGCGGCTTCGCCAGCCAAATAATGGGAATCATGATAATGAACAAAATACTGCCTGCCAAAAATATCTCATTCGAGCCAACGATAAAACCCTGTTGGGTAATGGTACTGTTTATCAGACCGACTGCCTGCTCTCCGTTCAAACCCGCTTCTGCCATCTGACGGACTGCTTCGGCGGTATCCGGAGAATACGGCGTGATATGTTCAGTCAGTTGCGTATGATGTAAAGCCTCCCTCCGCTCCCACATGGTACTGACGACAGACACACCGACACCACCCATAAAGACACGCAGAAAATTCGACAAACTGCTTGCCGATGCGATTTGCGGACCTTTCATGTGCGATAGAGTAATGGTCGTCAGCGGCAGGAAGAACATGGCCACCCCCAAACCCTGCCAAAACTGCGGCCAGACAACGCTGCTCATGTCCATTCCCGCATAAAAATCTGTCCGCCAATGAAAAGTAAAGGCAAACATCAAAAAACTACCGGTAACCAACAGGCGCATATCGATTTTATTGCCGAACCGCCCTATCAAAGGAGATAGGAAAATCGGCAGAAATCCGATAGGGGCAGCCGCCAATCCCGCCCATGTGGCGGTATAACCGAGGTTGGACTGCAACACCAGCGGCAAAAGCGTCAACGTTCCCATATACACCATAAACCCGAGCGAAGTCGTCAATACGCCGATGGTAAAGTTGCGGTTTTTAAACAAAGACAAATCGACAATCGGATATTTTTCACCTAATTCCCAAACGATGAAATAAGTCAGACATACCGTTGCAACGACTGCCAATACGATAATTTCACCCGATGCGAACCAATCGAGCTCTTTCCCCCTGTCCAACATCATTTGCAACGAGCCGATACCGACGATCATCAAAATCAGCCCAGTGTAATCAATAGGCGTTTTAACCGTATCGGTTTCACGGTCGCGCAGTTGCTGCCAGGCGATTACCGCAGACAAAATGCCGATGGGTATATTGATGAAAAATATCCACCCCCAATGCCAGTTGTCCGAAATCCAGCCACCGAAAATCGGTCCTAAAACAGGGGCGACCACGACTGTCATCGCCCAAAGTGCCAATGCCAAAGTCCGCTTCTCGGGCGGGTAAGATGCCATCAAAAGGCTTTGGGACAAAGGGATCAGCGGCCCCGCGACAAAACCCTGCAAAATACGGAAGAGCACCAAGGTTTGCAAATTCGGTGAAATACCGCACAACCAAGATGTAATCACGAAACCGATGACCGATCCGACAAACAGCCGCACTTCACCCATCCGCTTCGCAAGAAATCCTGTCAGCGGTACGGAAATGGCATTTGCCACGGCAAATGATGTAATCACCCAGGTACCCTGTGTCGTTGCCGCACCCAAATCACCGGCAATAACGGGGACGGCAACATTGGCAATCGTCGTATCCAATACTTCCATAAAGACGGCCAGGCTCAGCGACAATGTAACCAAGACCAACCTGATGCCTGTCAACGGCGGATAATTCATCAAAATCTTCCTTCACTGCCGACATTGCCACTCCCGCTTTTAACCTAGGCGGGGTTTGCCGTATCGACTTTCTCTTGAAACAGAATGAGCAAGTCCCTCATCCTGATCGCACTACTTATTTCACTAATTTGCCGGATATGAACGTTTCAGACGACCTGTCGGGATACCGAAGGTCGTCTGAAACAGTTTATTTGGCGTATTTTTCAAAAATCTTATCGATTAATGCATTAGCCGCCGCCCAATCTACGCTGTCCGTTTCCGGAGCTGCCGAATTTTTCACGGCAGCCGCCGTCATCGGCTTACCCGAACCCGCTTCTGCAATATCGACTTTGACTGTCATGGACAGACCGACGCGCAAGGGGTTTGCTTTCAATTCATTAGAATCCAGGCTGATTCTGACCGGTACGCGCTGAACAACTTTAATCCAGTTGCCCGTTGCGTTTTGCGGAGGTAAAAGAGAAAACGCGCTGCCCGTCCCTGCGGACAAGCCCATGACTTTACCGTGGTAAACCACTTTTTTGCCGTACAAATCGGCAGTCATTTCCACAGGCTGTCCGATTTTCATTTTTCGTAATTGCGATTCTTTAAAATTGGCATCCACCCACAAATCCGTCAGGGGAACAACTGCCATCAACGCCGCGCCTTGCGAAATTCTCTGTCCGACTTGGACATTGCGTTTTGCAATCTGCCCGCCCATAGGCGCGCGGATTTGTGTACGCTGCAAATTCAGCCAGGCATCTTTAATCTTGCTCACTGCGGTCTGAACGGCAGGTTGTTCGCGCACTGGAATATTGTTACCCAACGCAGCCTGAGCCGAAGCCTCTTCCGCCTCCACCGCTTTCAATGCAGCTTGCGCCTGAACGACCGCCGCCCGGGCATGACTTAACTCCTCACCGGAAATGGCATCCGTACCGGATAGGGCTTCCCGGCGTCGCAAATCTGCCTGAGCGCGTGCCAAATCGGCTTTACGCAGCAACACTTGCGCTTTCGCCTGGGAATTGACTGCCGTCTGCTGCTTGTTTTGACGGATTGCCTGAATCAGCTCGTTTTGCGCCCTGTCATACGCCAGTTGGAAATCACTGTCGTCCAGAGTAACCAAAACATCGCCTTTTTTCACAACATCCGTGTCGTCAAACATGACTTTGCGCACTGTCCCGCCAACTTGCGGCGTAATCTGAACCAAATATCCCGCAACATATGCGTCTTCAGTTGTTTCTTCGTGCTGCCAAAACAAAACATAAGCAAAAGCCACGCCAATAGCCGCCAAAACAAATAGCAGCGTAACCACTGCCATATTCCGCTTGCGCCTGTTCGGCATTTTGACCGGTTTGCCCGATGTGCTGGGAGTTTGCCCGCCGTTTGCTGACTTTGTTTCCATGATTTAATTTACCCGAGTATTAAACTAATAGGCTTTCTACAAAACTAACATCCGAATCTTGGATAAATCTGTAGCCGCTCCGATTTACCTTGATTTCAAAAACAAGATCAATCTAAGGATTCGCAAAAAACCTAATATCGAATATTATTTTATGTTTATTAAATAATAATATCTTATTGATTTAATTTAAACGTCAAATAAGATATAGGGAAACGGGCATTCTATATCCGCACCATTACTCAATCAAGTAACTATTTTAAATGAAATATGACAAACCATCCCTTTAATAATTTATTGTCATTTTTATTTACTCAATAGAATGATTATTAAAGAATAATTTACAGGTATTTTAATCCCATTCTGAATTACGTTTCATTGTTGCTTACTTACCTCTTTTAATTTCTCATGAAACTATTTCAATATTTCAAATTAACATAATAAACATTTATTCCTAAAATTTAACTTTTTCCTGAGTCGGGAAAGTATCTGTTTCATAACCTTGCTTTTAAGCTGAAAAACATCCCCTACCCTCTTAGTTCTCTTCCAAATAACAAAGAAAAGCATAAGATCGTCTTTCCAAACAAAGAGGTCGTCTGAAACCTATCTTTCAGACGACCTCTTTTCTATTTCATTGTTATTTCAACAACGTATTGCCTCAACCTCAGCCTGCTTCTTGCAAAAAGCCTGCCAGTTCGGCGGTGTCGAGTGCGATCATCAGTTCTTCGTTAGTCGGTACGACCAAAACGGCGGGATTGGAACCTGTCGGGCTGATGATGCCTGAGTTGCCGTAGCGTTTTTCCATATTGGCTTTGGTGTCGATGTGCAGACCCAAATAGTCGAGGTAGGCGACGGTTTTGGCGCGAATGTTGCGGGAGTTTTCGCCGATGCCGCCGGTGAAGACAAGGGCGTCTATGCCGCCGCAGGCAACCGACATTGAGGCGATGTATTTGGCGAGGCGGTAGGTCATGACTTCGAGGGCGAGGCGTGCGCCTTCGTGGCCTTCGTCGGCGGCGATTTCGAGGGTACGGCAGTCGTTAGAGAGTTCGGAGATGCCGAGCAATCCTGATTTTTTGTTCAGCATTTCATCGACTTGCTCGATGTTCATGCCGGCGTGGGCGGTCAGGTAGCTGTACACGCCGGGGTCGATGTCGCCGCAGCGGGTGCCCATGACGAGACCTTCGATAGGTGTGAAGCCCATGCTGGTATCGACGGATTTGCCGTTTCGGATGGCGGTGATGGACGCGCCGTTGCCGAGGTGGGCGACGATCATGCGCAGGTCTTCCAGCGGTTTGCCCAAAATCCGCGCGGCTTCGGGGGCGACGTAGCGCATACTGGTACCGTGGAAACCGTAGCGGCGGAAGGCGTGTTTTTTGCGCAATTCGCGCGGCACGGCGTAGGTGTAGGCGCGTTCGGGCATGGTTTGGTGGAACGAGGTGTCCATCACGCCGACGTTGGGCAAGCCGGGGAAGTGTTCCTGCGCGGCGAGGATGCCGCTGATGTTGGCGGGGTTGTGCAGCGGGGCGAGCGGGATGCAGGCTTTCAGTTCGTCGAGGACGTCTTGGTCGATGAGGACGGACTCGTGATATTTTTCGCCGCCGTGGGCGATGCGGTGGCCGATGGCTTTGATGCGGTCGTGCAGACCGTGTTTTTCCAGTTCGTTCAACAGCATACCCACCGCACCGGCGTGGCAGTTACGGCCGGTCAGGGGAGCTTGGCGTTTGTTGCCGTCTTTGTTGAAGGTGATGACGGCTTCGGGCGTACCCAAACGTTCGCCGAGACAGCTTAGGACGACGCTGCCGCTTTTGCGGTCGATAACGGCGCCTTTGAGCGAGGAGCTGCCGCAGTTCAGGACGAGGATGAGTTGGTCGGACATGATGTTTCTCCTTGTAGTTTGTGGTTGTTTTTTTGGTGTGGGGTCGTCTGAAAAAGGCTGAGCGTTTGGCGGGGTGTGTTTCAGACGACCTCTTTGGGCAAAGTGTATGCCGCATTTTCTATCGTCATTCCCGCGCAGGCGGGAATCCATATTTGCTCACAAGCAAGCTCTGATAAAAATCAGGAAACAGAATATCGACTATGGATTCCCGCCTGCGCGGGAATGACGGCGGTTAGACTATTCGGCTTTATTGCAATCCTTTATCAAATGTCGTCTGAAACAGTGGACAGTGATGTCCGTCCTACATGATTTCAAAAACAATCATCGGGAACGCGCACCCGCCCTTCCATAATCACGCGCGCGCTGCGGCTCATGACGGCTTTTTTCACCGCCCAAATGCCGTCCGAACACTCTGCCGCCGCGCCGACGCGCAATGTGCCGGAAGGATGGCCGAAGCGCACTTCGTTGCGCGTTCCGCCGCCGGCGGCGAGGTTGACCAGCGTGCCGGGGACGGCGGCGGCGGCGGCGATGGCGACCGAGGCAGTGCCCATCATGGCGTGGTGCAGTTTGCCCATGCTCAGGGCGCGTACCAGCAAATCGATGTCGGCGGCGTTCACGGTTTTGCCGCTGGAGGCGGTGTAATCGGCGGCGGGCGCGACGAAGGCGACTTTCGGCGTGTGCGCGCGGGCTGCGGCTTCCGACACGTCGTTAATCAAGCCCATTTTCAGCGCACCGTAAGCGCGGATTTTCTCGAATTTTTCCAGCGCTGCAGCATCGTTGTTGATGTCGTCCTGCAACTCTTTGCCCGTGTAGCCCAAGTCGGCGGCGTTCAGGAAAACGGTCGGAATACCCGCGTTGATGAGCGTGGCTTTCAGACGACCTATGTCCGGAACGTCCAGCTCGTCCACCAGATTGCCGGTCGGGAACATACTGCCTTCGCCGTCGGCGGGATCGAGGAATTCAATTTGCACTTCGGCGGCGGGAAAGGTAACGCCGTCCAGCTCGAAATCGCCCGTTTCCAAGACTTCGCCGTTTTGCATCGGAACATGGGCGATGATGGTTTTGCCGATGTTTTTCTGCCAGATTTTGACCGTGCAGATGCCGTCTGAAGGGATTTTGCCTTTATCGACCAAGCCTTGCTCGATGGCGAACGCGCCCACGGCGGCGGTGAGGTTGCCGCAGTTGCCGCTCCAATCGACGAAAGGCTTGTCGATGGAAACTTGTCCGAAAAGGTAATCGACATCGTGGTCGGCGCGTTCGGACTTGTCCAAAATCACCGCCTTGCTGGTGGACGAACTGGCGTTGCCCAAACCGTCTATCTGCTTGCCGTAGGGGTCGGGGCTGCCGAGTACGCGCAACAGGATTTTGTCGCGTGCGCTGCCCGCTTCCCGTGCCGCCTCGGGCAGGTCGGAACGTTTGAAAAACACGCCTTTTGATGTACCGCCTCGGTAGTAAACGGCGGGGATTTTGATTTGCGGCATTTTTTGGGTTCTCCTTATGTAGCGTGGGCTCTGCCCACGATTTTTACCATGTCAATTTAGCCTTTATTTCGCGGGCAAAGCCCACGCTACACCCACTTTCCAGAAGTACATTAGGCTATCACTCCGACCAAAGCCGTTTGATTCCACAAACTGTCGGGGTTCACCCCAATCTACGGCTGCTGTGTTGTGATGCGGCAGACTATTAAACCCCGTCATTCCCGCGTAGGCGGGAATCCAGACTTATCCGCACAGAAACTCATCGGATAAAAAGGTTTCCTCAATTCCACTTTCTGGATTCCCGCCTGCGCGGGAATGACGATTTACAATAGATGCCTGCCATATCGGGAATTACGTGAATGAGCAAAATGTTGAACCCGACCCACGCTACGTCTGCTTTTCAGACGACCTCTAAGCCGCATTCCCTTCCAAAAAATCCTGTGCAAACCGTTGCAGCACGCCGCCGGCTTCGTACACCAGCACTTCCTCTGCGGTATCGAGGCGGCAGGTAACGGGAACTTCGACGGTTTCGCCGTTTTTGCGGTGGATGACTAAGGTCAGGTCGCCGCGCGGTTTGCGTTCGCCGACCACGTCGTAGGTTTCCGTGCCGTCCAGTTGCAGGGTGTGGCGGTTGGTGCCGGGTTTGAATTGCAGCGGCAAGACGCCCATGCCGATGAGGTTGGTGCGGTGGATGCGCTCGAAACCTTCGGCGGCGATGGCTTCCACGCCCGCGAGCCGCACGCCCTTCGCCGCCCAGTCGCGGCTGGAGCCTTGTCCGTAGTCCGCGCCGGCGATGATGATGAGCGGCTGTTTGCGGTTCATATAGGTTTCGATGGCTTCCCACATGCGCATGGTTTCGCCTTCGGGTTCGACGCGGGCGAGCGAGCCTTGGCGCACGCTGCCGTCTTCGTTTTTCACCATTTCGTTAAACAATTTCGGATTGGCGAAGGTGGCGCGTTGGGCGGTGAGGTGGTCGCCGCGGTGGGTGGCGTAGGAATTGAAGTCTTCTTCGGGCAAACCCATTTTCGCCAGATATTCGCCTGCCGCGCTGCTTGCCAAAATCGCATTGGATGGCGAGAGGTGGTCGGTGGTGATGTTGTCGGGCAAAATCGCCAGCGGACGCATACCGGTCAAAGTGCGTTCGCCCGCCAGCGCGCCTTCCCAATAGGGCGGACGGCGGATGTAGGTGGACATCGGACGCCAGTCGTACAGCGGACTCGGGGCTTTTTGCGCTTTGCCGGTGTCGAACATCGGTACATACACGTCGCGGAACTGCTGCGGTTTCACATATTCGGCAACGACGGCATCGATTTCTTCGTCGGTCGGCCAGATGTCTTTCAGGCGGATTTCCCTGCCGTCGTCTGAAACGCCGAGTACGTCGTTTTCAATATCGAAACGGATGCTGCCCGCGATGGCGTATGCCACCACCAGCGGGGGCGAAGCGAGGAAAGCCTGTTTCGCATACGGGTGGATGCGGCCGTCGAAGTTGCGGTTGCCCGACAGTACGGCGGTGGCGTACAAATCGCGGTCTATGATTTCCTGCTGGATTTTCGGGTCGAGCGCGCCGCTCATGCCATTGCAGGTGGTGCAGGCGAAGGCGACGATGCCGAAGCCGAGTTTTTCCATTTCGGGCAGCAGACCCGCTTCTTTCAAATAGATTTCCGCCACTTTCGAGCCGGGGGCGAACGAGGTTTTGACCCACGGTTTGCGTTTCAGCCCGAAGCGGTTGGCGTTGCGCGCCAAGAGCGCGGCAGCAACGACGTTGCGCGGATTGGAAGTGTTGGTGCAACTGGTAATCGCGGCGATGATGACCGCGCCGTCGGGCATGAGGCCGTCTGAAGGCTCTTCGTAAGGCTTCACCAGCCCTTTCGCCGCCAAATCGGCGGTGGCAAAACGCGCGTGCGGGTTGCTCGGACCTGCCATGTTGCGCGTTACGCTGCTCAAATCAAACTTCAACACGCGCGGATAAACCGCGGTTTTCAGGTCGTCCGCCCACAGTCCGGCGGTTTTGGCGTAGGTTTCCACCAATTTCACCTGCGCGTCGTCGCGTCCGGTCAGTTTCAAATAATCGATGGTTTGCTCGTCGATGGCGAACATGGCGGCAGTCGCGCCGAACTCCGGCGTCATGTTGGAAATGGTCGCGCGGTCGCCGATGGACAGGCTTCTTGCACCTTCGCCGAAAAATTCGACAAACGCCCCGACCACGCGCTCTTTGCGCAGAAATTCGGTCAGCGCCAACACAATATCCGTCGCCGTAATCCCCGCCTGCCGTTTGCCCGTCAGCTCCACGCCGACAATATCGGGCAGGCGCATCATGGACGCGCGTCCCAGCATCACGGTTTCCGCCTCCAAACCGCCCACACCCACGGAAATCACGCCCAGCGCGTCAACGTGCGGCGTGTGCGAGTCCGTGCCGACGCAGGTATCGGGAAACGCCACGCCGTTTTTGACTTGGACGACGGGCGACATTTTTTCCAGATTGATTTGGTGCATGATGCCGTTGCCCGCCGGAATCACGTCCACATTTTCAAAAGCGGTTTTCGTCCAGTTGATAAAGTGGAAACGGTCTTCGTTGCGGCGGTCTTCGATTTCGCGGTTTTTGCGGAACGCATCTGGGTCGTAGCCGCCGCATTCCACCGCCAGCGAGTGGTCAACAATAAGCTGCGTCTGCACCACAGGATTCACTTTGGACGGATCGCCGCCCTTCTCTGCAATCGCATCGCGCAAGCCCGCCAAATCCACCAGCGCGGTCTGCCCCAGAATATCGTGGCACACCACCCGCGCGGGATACCACGGAAAATCGATTTCCTGTTTCCCTTCTATCAGCTGACCCAGCCAGCTTTGCAGCGTCGGCAAATCGACCTTGTCCGCGCGGTTGACCAAGTTCTCCGCCAAAATGCGGCTCGTGTAAGGCAGCTTGTCGTAAGAGCCAAGTTTGATGTCCTCACACGCCGCGCGCGCGTCGTAGTATTCCAAATCCGTACCGGGCAGCGGTTTGCGGTAACGTTGGTTGGCAGCCATGTTCAGTTCTCCTGTGGATCTATTTTTCTTGTGGTTTGGGGTTTCAGACGACGTTTGTTGAAGGGGGCGTCTGAAACTTAAATATTCGGTTTTAATGGGTAACAACGATATTGCACGTCGTCTGAAATCTACTCGGCTTGCAGGCTTTCCCTGCATTTTGGCGAAACCGTGAAAAAAAGTTGCCGCGCTGCCTCCGCCATTCCCGCCGCGGCCTGTCCTCGCTAAGGCGGGGGCGGGAATGACGGCAGACGTTGCGGCTGGTTTTTCAGACGACCTTCTCTCTCTCGCATATTCCAACAGGTCGTCTGAAAAGCGGAACCGTAGGCGGGACTCAGTTTTCCGCGGGCAAAGTCCACGCTACACGTCGTCTGAAATCCGATTGGCGCCTCCTACGGCTGTTGTCCGTCTCAGCGTTCTTCAATCTCCACAAACGCCAAGTCTTCGGGGCCGGTGTAGTTCGCGCTCGGACGGATGATTTTGCCGTCTTTGCGCTGTTCGAGGACGTGTGCCGCCCAGCCGGTGGAGCGCGAAATCACAAACAGCGGCGTGAACATGGCGGTCGGGACGCCGAGTTTCTGATAGGACACGGCGGAGAACCAGTCCAAGTTCGGGAACATTTTTTTCTCTTCCCACATCACGCTCTCCAAGCGTTCGGCGATGTCGAAGAGGCGCATGTCGCCCGCTTCCCGGCTCAAACCGCGCGCCACTTCTTTAATCACGACGTTGCGCGGGTCGGAAATGGTGTAAACCGGATGGCCGAACCCGATAACGATTTCTTTGCGGGCGATGCGTTCGCGGATGTCGGCTTCGGCTTCGTCGGCGTTGCGGTAGCGTTTTTGGATGTCGTAGGCAACTTCGTTCGCGCCGCCGTGTTTCGGACCTTTGAGCGCGCCGATAGCGCCGGTGATGCAGGAATACATGTCCGAGCCTGTACCGGCAATCACGCGGGCGGTGAAGGTGGAGGCGTTGAACTCGTGTTCCGCATACAGAATCAGAGAAACGTGCATGGCTTTCACCTGCGATTCGGTCGGGCGTTTGCCGTGCAACAGGTGCAGGAAGTGGCCGCCGATGGTGTCTTCTTTGCTTTCAACGTCGATGCGTTTGCCGTTGTGCGAATATTGATACCAGTAGAGCAGGATGCTGCCGAGGCTGGCGATGAGTTTGTCCGCAATGTCGCGCGCTTCGCTTTCAGGGTGGCTTTCACGTTCGGGATGAACACAGCCGAGCATGGACACGCCGGTACGCATGACGTCCATCGGATGCGTGTGCGCAGGCAGGCTTTCCAACACTTTAATCACGCGGATAGGCAGGCCGCGCATGGATTTGAGTTTGGCTTTGTAGGCGGCGAGTTCGAATTTGTTGGGCAGATGACCGTGAATCAGCAGGTAGGCGACTTCTTCGAACTCGCATTTCTGCGCCAGATCGAGAATGTCGTAACCGCGGTAGCTCAAATCGTTGCCCGTGCGGCCGACCGTACACAGCGCGGTATTGCCCGCCGCCACGCCGGAGAGGGCGACGGATTTTTTCGGTTTGAAGGTCGGGGTTTCGGTGGTTGCAGTCATGGTATTTCTCCTTTGTGTTTTATGGGTTTTGGGTTTTCAGACGACCTATTCAAGGTTGAGGGTCGTCTGAAAACGGTTTTTTACTTCTGAAACAATTTATCCAGCTTCTGCTCGAAGTCGTGATAATTCAAATGCTCGTAAAGCTCCGCGCGGGTCTGCATGGTATCGACCACCGCCGCCTGCGTGCCGTCGCGCATAATCGCCTCATAAACATTCAGCGCGGCCTTGCTCGCGGCGCGGAACGACGACAGCGGATACAGCACCAGCGACACGCCGTTGTCCGCCAGCTCGCGCTGCGTATAAAGCGGCGTCGCGCCGAATTCGGTAATGTTCGCCAACACGGGCACTTTCACCGCATCCGCAAATTGCCGGTACATCGCCAAATCCGTCATCGCTTCAGGGAAAATCATGTCCGCGCCCGCTTCCACGCAAGCCTGCGCCCGCTCGATGGCGGCATCCAAACCTTCCACCGCCAGCGCGTCCGTCCGCGCCATAATCACAAAATTCTCATCCACGCGCGCATCCACGGCGGCTTTAATGCGGTCAACCATTTCATCTTTAGAAACAATGGCCTTGTTCGGACGATGCCCGCAACGCTTCTGCGCCACCTGGTCTTCGATATGGACAGCTGCCACGCCCGCACGCTCGAAGTTGCGAATCGTGCGCGCAATATTGAACGCCCCGCCCCAGCCGACATCGATGTCCACCAGCAAAGGCGTATCCACATTGTCCGTAATCCGCCGCGCATCAATCAGCACATCTTCCATCGTGGTAATGCCCAAATCCGGAATCCCGCACGAACAGGCCGCCACGCCGCCGCCCGACAGATACACCGCCTTAAACCCGCTCTGCGTCGCCAGCCGCGCAAAATAAGCGTTTACACAGCCGACCACGGCAAGGGGATTCGACTCCTTCACAGCTTGGCGGAAACGGGCACCGGCAGAAAGTTGGCTCATGTTAATTCTCCTTTGTAGATTAGATTTTTTTCAGTATCGACTCAGCGGCCCAGTTTCCGCAAAACCCGAAACGAACCGTTCAAAAAGAAACAATGCTTGCAAAACCCTTTTCAGACGACCTTTCAAAAACCAAACCCATCGGGTCGTATGAAAAATCAAAATCAATAAAAACAATCAATTAACAAATTCAATACAAACAATTCGGCTGAAGCGGAGGTATACGGAATTTTTTAATATTTTTAATATTCAGAAAAGAAATAAAGCTGGAAAGACAGGATTTTCAAAACCCAAACCGTCCGCAGAAATGCGGAAACCCCGATTCGGGCAAAGAGCCGTCAGACCGCCGCGACTGCCCAAAAGCAGACGACGACGGATGCGGCAGAGATAGAAGACGATCTATAACAAGACGGAGAAGTTTGGTACAGATTCATGACAGGGTTCCTTTGTAGTGCAATGTAGTTTTTATAAGTATGGACAAATTTAAAAAATAATTTTCAGGCTGTCAAACACTTTTTCTAAAATATTTTTAAAAAATTCAATCATTAATGAACAATACTTCAGAAACAAAACCCAAACCACCACCTTAAAACAACCCAAATCCTTGCCTGACAAAGCCTGTATCACCTCTAACCAATCAGAACTATTTTAAATAATACTTCTTAAAATCAAATATAATTAATTCATTTTTTAGGAATTTTTGTTTAGCCGCAAAAAACAGCATCCAAACCGCCCAAACCACCCGATTTTGCACCCACGCCCTTTTTCAGACGACCAAAATTTAAATAACATTATGATTTAACAATAAAAATAATCTGATTTTAAAATGTAGTCGCGTGTAGTTTTAGATATAAAAAGGTCGTCTGAAAATCGTAACCCTATGATTTCAGATGACCTTCACACCCAGCCGTAGCGTGGGCTTCGCCCACGAAAAACAATGCCATTTATCGCCCCCGACTCGAAAACCAAGCAATCAACTCCGTGGGCAAAGCCCACACTACGATCCGCAGTAGGCATCGAACTGCCCTACCCGCCGCCGCGTTGGATTTGCCCATCAAGGAAAGTTTTGTATTTAATGGGAAAGGTTTTTGCTTATCTCAGAATCACGTTCATCCACCATAAAAATTAAAAAAGGTCGTCTGAAACCCATAATCACATGATTTCAGACGACCTTTTCACACATTCCCGGTACGCGTTACGACGCTGTCTGATGCCGTTTCAGGCGCATGGCGAAAAACACCATTACCGCGCCCAACACCAGCGCGCTGCCCATCGCCAGATGGATGCCGTCGAGCATGGCTTGTTGCGGCGAAGCGGCGGAGGAAAGTTTCTCGCCGATATTGGTCGCACCGACGAAAAATGCCGCGCCGATTGCACCGGCAATCGGGTTGATGGTGGTCAGAATCGCTGCGCCGTGGGGATTGAGTTTTTTCGGCAGCGCGTTCAAGCCGTGGGTTTCGCCCGTTACGCAGGCGGAGACGGACACCGCCATCAGCGTGAACATGGCGGTCAGCATCATGACTTGCGTGTCAATCCGCAAAAACAGCCACAACACCGCCAGCGACACCGTCAGCATCACCGTGGCGGGCAACACGACAAACCGTCCGCCTTTCTTGTCCAGCAGTTTGCCGAACAAAGGCGCGGCAACCGCTTGGGCGATGCTCGCAGGCATCAGAATCAGCCCCGTCGCCGTACCCGTCAGCATCAGCACCTGCTGCGTGTACATCGGCATCAGCAGTTCCAAACCTAAAAACAGGAATACCGCGCCCGCCAGAATCACGACGCAGTAGCGGAACTGCTTATACTCAAACGCTTGAAGGTTCAGCAGCGGCGTCGCCAAGCGGGACTGGCGGTATGCGAACCAGCCCACCAGCGCGACGGAGGCGGCAAACAGCAGGATAAATTCCGCCAGCGGCAGACTGGCGAAATTACTGCTCGCATACACCAGCCCGCCGAAGCCCGCAATCGACAGCACGGCAGACAAAATATCAATCTTCGGACGGCTGATGGTGCTCAAATTAACCGTCAGATACTTGCCCACCAACGCCATCGCCGCCAGCATAAACGGCGCGGTAAAGCCGAACAGCACGCGCCAATGCGTGTGGTCGATGATGATGCCCGACAGCGTCGGCCCTATCGCAGGCGCGGCGGTGAACATCATGGTAATCACGCCCATCGCCGTCCCGCGTTTGTTCGGCGGGTAAATCGACAAAATGCCGTTAAACAGGAGCGGCACGAAAAACGCGGCAGACACCGCCTGCACCATCCGCCCCGCGACCAAAATCCCGAAAGTCGGCGCAAACGCACAAATCAGCGAACCCGCCAAAAACGTCGCCTGCGTAAACAACACCATCTTGCGCGTTTCAAACCATTGAATCACGCCCGCCGTAATCGGCGTAAACGCGCCCATCACCAGCAAAAAGCCCGTCGTCAGCCATTGGACGGTGGTTTTGTCGACACCGAAATCCTTCATAATCGGCGTGAGCGCAACATTTAAAAGCGTGTCGTTGAGATAGCCGAAAAACGCGCCGATAAACAGCGTCGCCACAACGGTTTTGGCAGGAAAATCGGGATTGTCGGCGTGGTATTCGTGAGCCGTATCGTCTGTGTCAATATCGGAAGCATGCATAACATCATATTGAAATATTTGAAGAATGCGGATTTTAGCATGGATATGCAAAAGGTCGTCTGAAACCCTATACCGGATTTTCAGACGACCTTTGAAGCTTGATACTTATTGAGACTTTTACAAAATTCACCTAAATCCCCACCCAGGACATTTAATGCATCGAGGTCATCTGAAACTATAGTGGATTAAATTTAAATCAGGACAAGGCGACGAAGCCGCAGACAGTACAGATAGTACGGAACCGATTCACTTG
>NZ_CEXQBZ010000020.1:0-14651 GCF_982712965.1 Neisseria flava
AGAAGGTGCTCATGAGAAATCCCCTAAATGTCTTGGTGGGAATTTAGGGGATTTTGGGGAATTTTGCAAAGGTCTCAGATTGCTGGAATTCCGGGACTCTCAACTCCCACCTCTGGCAGCCTTTTATATCGAATCCGAACCCTCGCACCGTCATTCCCGCGCAGGCGGGAATCCAGACCTCCGCTTTTTAAGAAATATTTGAAGATTGCCAAGATTTCAAGCCTCTGGGCTTATGTTGCAGATCATCCTTAATATTTCCGAAACGGCAAAGGTCGTCTGAAAATTTTCAGACGACCTTTGCTATAATCACTCCCTTTGTTTTATTTGAAATTTTTCCAACGCCATGCCCCATTCCGATTTCTCCCAAACCCTCTCCAAAGACCGCCACTTCCTACGTTCCGCCTTCAAAAATCCCAACAAATACGGCGGTTTGTCCAAAGTCGAAGAAAAATACCGAAAATCGCACGACCTTTATCTACAACGCCTGTCCAAACTACCCAAACCCGAGTTCGACAACACCCTACCCGTTCACGAGAAGCTCGAAGAAATCAAAAAAGTCATTGCCGAAAATCAGGTAACGATTATTTGCGGCGAAACCGGTTCGGGCAAAACCACGCAGTTGCCCAAGATTTGTTTGGAACTCGAGCGCGGGGCGGCGGGGCTGATCGGGCATACCCAGCCGCGCCGTTTAGCCGCGCGTTCGGTGGCAGAGCGGATTGCCGAAGAGCTGAAATCGGAAATCGGCAGCGCGGTGGGCTATAAAGTGCGCTTCACCGACCACACCTCGCGCGATGCCTGCGTCAAGCTGATGACCGACGGCATCCTACTGGCGGAAACGCAGACCGACCGTTATCTCGCCGCCTACGACACGATTATCATCGACGAAGCACACGAACGCAGCCTGAACATCGACTTCCTCTTGGGCTACCTGAAACAGCTCCTGCCGCGCCGCCCCGATTTGAAAGTCATCATCACCTCGGCAACGATAGACGCAGAACGCTTCTCCCAACACTTTAACGGCGCGCCTGTTTTAGAAGTGAGCGGGCGCACCTATCCCGTCGAAATCCTCTACCAACCGCTGACCAGCAAAGACGAAGACGATGCAGAAGTCGAGCTGACCGATGCGATTGTCGATGCAGCCAACGAATTGGCACGATATGGCGAAGGCGATATTTTGGTGTTCCTGCCGGGCGAACGCGAAATCCGCGAAGCGGCAGAAGCCCTGCGCAAATCCACGCTGCGCCGCAACGACGAAATCCTACCCCTGTTCGCACGCCTGTCGCACGCCGAACAGCACAAAATCTTCCACCCTTCAGGCGCAAAACGCCGCATCGTGCTGGCAACCAACGTCGCCGAAACCTCGCTCACCGTGCCGGGCATCAAATACGTCATCGATACCGGCCTCGCGCGCGTCAAACGCTATTCCGCGCGGGCAAAAGTAGAGCAGCTTCATGTCGAAAAAATCTCCCAAGCCGCCGCCCGCCAACGCTCCGGCCGCTGCGGACGCGTCTCCGCAGGCGTATGTATCCGACTGTTTTCAGAAGAAGATTTCAACAGCCGCACCGAGTTCACCGACCCCGAAATCGTCCGCAGCAACCTCGCCGCCGTCATTCTGCGCATGGCAGCGTTGAAACTCGGCGACGTGGCGGCATTCCCGTTTTTAGAAATGCCCGATTCGCGGTATATCAATGATGGTTTTCAGGTGTTGCTGGAATTGGGGGCGGTGGAGGTCGTCTGAAAAGCATAGGACGGGCATTGATGTCTAACGAAAATCGGGGAACGATAGCATAATTACTTTATCATACAAACATTGAAGGAATAATAAATGAGCGATATTTTAGAAAAACTCAGCAACGGATTATTACAGAGATTGATGAGACTCGAATGGTTTTTGGCATCATTGCTGATAATTTCATTTTTCGATATGTATTTAAATTTAAGACATGGATTTTCTATTACAGCACTTTTAAATAAACAGAAAAATTTAGACCTATACAGCATTTTTGAATCTGTTATCCTTTTCTCTTTTATTTTTTCTGTAATTGTTCCTATTATTCAAGGAATTTATTTTTCTGTTATCTTAACTATTCTATCAAAATTTAATATTTATATGTTTGAAAACGAAAATACAGATTATAGAAAATCATTGTACCGATTAAGAAGAAAAGCAGTGAAAGAAAATAATTCTGTATTATGGAGTGCTTATCAAGAAGAAAAAGCAAATTTACAAAAAATAAACTTTATTTTTTCTGCAATATGGGGAATTCTCATTTTTTCGATCCTAGGTTGCTTTGGAAAGTCTAGTAAATCCATATTGATAGATATCGTTATAATACTGAATTCCGTTGCAGAAAATAATATTTTATTAGGCATGGTTATATATTTTTTATTTTTTATAATATCTTTTTGGTGTTTTTCCATATTGCAACGTTCCTTTTATTTGCGTGAAGACATATTGCCATATTGGGAAGATGACAAAAAAGCTAACTCCTAATTTTTTGTCGGGCACAAATACCCGACACAATCCGACAAACAACAAAACCGTTTCAGACGACCTCGTTTTTAAAAAACAATCTGTAAACAGATAGCTGCTGAAGAATACCGTTGCCGAGCCCCCAAACCCAGCCTGCAACTTTTATTGTGAACTTCCCATTATGAAAAAATCCCTTTTCGTTCTCTTTCTCTATTCATCCCTACTTACTGCCAGCGAAATTGCCTATCGTTTTGTATTTGGGATTGAAACCCTGCCGGCTGCGAAAATGGCGGAAACGTTTGCGCTGATATTTGTGATTGCTGCGCTGTATCTGTTTGCGCGTTATAAGGCTTCACGGTTGCTGATTGCGTTGTTTTTCGCGCTCAGCATCATTGCCAACAATGTGCATTACGCGGTTTATCAAAGTTGGATGACGGGCATCAATTATTGGCTGATGCTGAAAGAGGTTACCGAAGTCGGCAGCGCGGGGGCGTCGATGTTGGATAAGTTGTGGCTGCCTGCGTTGTGGGGTGTGGCGGAAGTCGTGCTGTTTAGCAGCCTTGCCAAGTTCCGCCGTAAGACGCATTTTGCCGCCGATATATTGTTCGCTGCGGCGATGTTGCTGATTTTTGGACGTTCATTCAGTACGACGCAGGAACACGGTATTTCTCCCAAACCGACATACAGCCGCGTCAAAGCCAATTATTTCAGCTTCGGCTATTTTGTCGGGCGCGTATTGCCGTATCAATTGTTTGATTTAAGCAAGATTCCTGTGTTCAAACAGCCCGCACCAAGCAAAACCGGACAGGGCAGTATTCAAAATATCATCCTCATCATGGGAGAAAGCGAAAGCGCGGCGCATTTGAAACTGTTTGGCTACGGACGCGAAACTTCGCCGTTTTTGACCCAACTGTCGCAAGCCGACTTTAAGCCGATTGTGAAACAAAGCTATTCCGCCGCTTTGATGACGGCTGTGTCCCTGCCCAGCTTTTTCAATGCCATACCGCATGCCAACGGCTACGAACAAATCAGCAGCGGCGATACCAATATGTTCCGCCTCGCCAAAGAGCAGGGTTACGAAACGTATTTTTACAGCGCGCAGGCGGAAAACGAGATGGCGATTTTGAACCTGATCGGCAAAAAGTGGATCGACCATCTGATTCAACCGACCCAACTCGGCTACCGCAACGGCGACAATATGCCCGACGATAAGCTGCTACCGCTGTTCGACAAAATCAATTTGCAGCAGGGCAAGCATTTTATTGTGTTGCACCAACGCGGTTCGCACGTCCCATACGGCGCGCTATTGCAACAACAGGATAAGGTGTTCGGCGAAGCCAATATCGTGGACAAATACGACAGCACCATCCACAAAACCGACCAAATGATCCAAACCGTGTTCCAGCAGCTGCAAAAACAGCCTGAAAACAACTGGTTGTTTGTCTATACCTCAGACCACGGCCAGTATGTGCACAAAGACACCTTCAACCAAGGCACGGTACATCCCGACAGCTACATCGTACCGCTGGTGTTATACAGCCCTGATGCCGCCGTGCAGCAATCCGCCAACCAAGCCTTTGCGCCTTGCGAAATTGCCTTCCACCAGCAGCTTTCAACTTTCCTGATTCACACGCTGGGCTACGATATGAAGGTTTCAGGCTGCACCGAAGGCTCGGTAACGGGCAACCTGATTACAGGCGATGCCGGCAGCCTGAACATCCGCAACGGCAAAGCGGAATATGTTTATCCGCAATAAGGCGGCGCAAACCTACAAACAATATAAATTGAGACCACGTCGGACATGAACGCCCGACCTACAAGACTATGCAAAACACTAAAAATCAAGCACGCGGCTCAGGCATTCATGCCCGACACACTCCGACAAACGACAAAACCGTTTCAGACGACCTTCAAAACGTTTCGGGCAATATCGTCGCCCCTCCCCGCTACCGCCTGACCAAACTCGGCGAACAAATGGCGCGCCTGCCCATTGACCCGAAAATCGCGCGCATTTTGCTGGCGGCGAAGAAACACGACTGTATGGCGGAAATATTGGTGATCGCGTCCGCGCTGTCGATTCAAGACCCGCGCGAGCGGCCGCTGGAGGCGCGCGATGCCGCCGCGAAGGCACACGAGCGTTTTACCGACAAGCAGTCCGATTTTCTTGCCTATCTAAACATTTGGGACAGCTTCCAGCGCGAGCGCGACAAGGGTTTGTCCAACAAGCAGCTGGTGCAATGGTGCCGCCAATATTTCCTGTCACACCTGCGGATGCGCGAATGGCGCGAGCTGCACCACCAGCTTGCCCAAACCGCGATTGAAATGGGTTTAACCACCAAGGAAGCGGCTTTCAGACGACCTCCCGAAGTCAGGCAGCTCACGTCGTCTGAAAATGCAGGCGACCAAGATTTATCTGCCAAACTCAAACAAAAACAACTAGATAAGAAGCAACACCGCGCCCAAATTCGCGCCGCCAAAGAAGCGGGCTACGAACAAATCCACCGCGCCCTGCTCACCGGCCTCATCGCCAACGTCGGCATGAAATCGCCCGACGGCAACGACTACACCGGCGCGCGCGGCAGCCGCTTCCACCTTTTCCCCGCCTCCGCCCTGTTCAAGGCGAAACCTAAATGGGTGATGGCGGCAGAACTCGTTGAAACGACAAAACTTTATGCACGCGACGTGGCCGCCATCCAGCCCGAATGGATCGAGCAGGAAGCGCCGCACCTCGTCCGCTACCACTATTTCGAGCCGCACTGGGAACAAAAACGCGGCGAAGTCATCGCCAGCGAACGGGTAACACTCTACGGCCTGACCCTCTTGCCGCGCCGCCCCGTATCCTACGGCAGAATCGCCCCCGAAGAAGCGCGCGAAATCTTTATCCGCAGCGCGCTGGTGGCGCAGGAATGCGATTTGAAAGCGGACTTTTTTGTCCACAACAAAAAGCTGATTAAGGAAATTACCGAACTCGAACACAAATCGCGCAAGCAAGACGTACTGGTCGATGACGAAGCGCTGTTTGCGTTTTATAACGAACGACTGCCCGAAATAGCATGGAAAGACGCGCAAGGCAGCGTTTGGGGAAGCGAAGATTCCGTACGGATTATTGAATCTGACAAAGCCGATAGGTCGTCTGAAAAAGAATGCGGCGAGTTTCGCCAAAACGAGCGTAATGGGTCGCGCCAAAATGAAAATCACGGCAACACCGTAGGTTGGGTTGAAAACCCAACACCCGCCGCAACCGTAAAAACCGTTGGGTTTGACAACCCAACCTACGACGCCCAGCAACCCGCCCCCTCCCCCGTGGGGGAGGGTCGGGGAGAGGGCAAAACAGTTACCGCTCAAACCAACTTTTCCGCAACCGCAGCAAGCCCTCTCCCACAGGAGAGGGAACAGAGTACCGCCGCTTCAACGGTTTCAGACGACCCCAAAGCCCAAAGGCTACCTGAAAACTCCCTATGCTACGCCGACGGTCAACCGATACTGCTGGGTGATCGTGTAACGATCGACAGCAAACAATGGCACGGCAAAATCGTTGCCTTGATTGCCGAGCAGCAATGCGACACGTCCATCGGTTCTGCCGAAGAATGGGCGACATTACAAAGCGGCGTAATGGCGCAATTTGATGAAGCAGGCTTGGTGCACTATCCCGATGCTGAGACTGCCGGCGAACTCATCTTATTGGCACGAGCGGATGCAGCAGATGTCCTAAAATCTCAAAAGGACAACCGCGTGCGTGAACCGAGTTCACACACCCTACAAAACGTTTCAGACGACCCCAAACCCAAAAAGCAGCCTGCACCCCACAAACGCCGTCTGAAACCCCTCCCCCTCGCCGACATCCGCACCTTCCAAGCCTGGCTCAAAACCGCCGAGCGCGACAACCCGCGCCTGCTGTTCCTCAGCCGCGACGACCTCATGCAGCACGCCGCCGCGCACATCACCGAAGAACAATTCCCCAAACACTGGCAAACCGCAGACGGCAAATTCAAACTCAGCTACCGCTTCGAGCCGCACCACCCGCTCGACGGCGTTACCCTCACCCTGCCGCTCACCGTGCTCAACCGCATCAGCCCCGCCTCCCTCGAATGGCTCGTGCCCGGTATGATACGCGAAAAAATCCAGTTGCAAATCAAAGCACTGCCCAAACAAATCCGCCGCATCTGCGTGCCCGTGCCCGAATTCATTACCCAATTTTTAAGCCAAAACCCCGACCGCAACGCCCCCATCCTGCCCCAACTCGCTCAAGCCATCGCCAAAACCGCAGGCGACATCCGCATACTCGAGCAAATCAACCAAGACGAATGGGCCGCGTTCAGGCTGCCCGAACACTGCTATTTCAACCTCCGCATCATCGACGACGGCGGACAAGAATTAGCCATGGGGCGCGATTTAATCCAAATCCAACAACAACTTGGCAAAGCCGCCGCCACCACCTTCCGCGACAACACTCAAGAATTCGAGCGCGACAACGTTACCGCATGGGACATCGGCACCCTGCCCGAATCCATCAAATTCGCCCGCGGCAAACAACAGCTCACCGGCTACCTCGGCCTGCAAAAAGAAAAAGACGGCCACATCGCCCTGCGCCTGTTCGACACGTCTGCCGCCGCCGGACAAGCCCACAGATTAGGCGTGATCGAACTCATGAAACTACAACTAAAAGAACAAGTTAAAGACCTGAACAAAGGCATCCAAGGCTTCACCCAAGCCGCCATGCTGCTCAAACACATCAACGCCGACACCCTGCGCGACGACCTCACCCAAGCCGTCTGCGACCGCGCCTTTATCGGCGAAGACGAGCTGCCGCGCAACGAAAAAGCCTTCAAAGAACAAATCAAACGCGCCCGCAGCCGCCTGCCCGCCGTCAAAGAAGCCCTCAGCCGCTACTTGCAGGAAACCGCCGCCGCCTACGCCGAACTGAACGGCAAACTCGGCAAACACCCGCTCACCCAGCTCATGCGCCAACGCCTGCAAACTCTGCTCGCCGCCGGCTTCGCCACCCGCACCCCGTGGGCACAATGGCCGCGCCTCCCCATCTACCTCAAAGCCATGACCCTGCGCCTCGAAAAATACAGCAGCAACCCCGCCCGCGACGCAGCCCGCGAAGCCGATATTCAAGAGCTGGAACAAATGTGGCAGGAAAAAACAGATAGCCTGATCAAACAAGGTCTCCCTATTTCAGACGACCTTGCCGCGTTTAAATGGATGATTGAAGAATTGAGAGTGTCACTGTTTGCACAGGAATTGAAGACACCGTATCCGGTGTCGGTGAAGAGACTTTTGAAAGAATTAAATTCTTTAAATTAAGGAAACGAAAAAATGAAAATAGATGGAAAACTTATTGAAATTGCTTATATTTATCTAAAAAATCATATTTATTATGAAAACCTAAATCTTTTTATGAGAGAACGGATATCCTCTTTTGAGAAAGAACATAACCTATTAGATGAAGATGTGGGTAGAAATATTTTTGAGGAAATTGCTAAAGTTATATCTGATAATAATAATAATACGGATAAGCTAGATAAATGGATAGATAGTATTTCATTTAGAATTATTCCTAAAAGTTTTAAAGATAATTCTCACGAAAATACACATAATACAGAAGGTAGATTCATCAGTAATGATAAAAGTACGGATACACATAATCTTGTAAAGTTAAATTATTTTATTGATGCTGATGTTGAAGTTTATATTATAGATATGTTGTGGAGCCTGTATGTTGGACCAATTTTGGATGGTATACTTACAGAGGATTGTTATGGAAATAGATTACGAAATCATACTAAAGAATTTATAAAAAAGTACGCTGAATGTGATGACACAAGAGATGTATCAGGACATAATAACTTATTTATTCGCTATATAGATCAGTATAATAAATGGAGAAACAATGCCATAAATAAAGCAAGATTATTATCTGATAATAATGATAGTGTTGGAGTTATTTCATTAGATTTAAAAGAATTTTTTTACAATGTTGATATAGATTTAGATAAGGTTGATGAAATTATTGAAAGAGAATGCATTAGGGAGATTATGGATGATGCCTTAAAGTTAAATCGCTTATTAAAACGTATTTTTAAAAAGTATCATGAGGTGATCAAGAGTGAATTAAGTGTTACGCATAATGAATGTAAAGATAAAGAAATACTACCGATAGGGCTCACATCATCATCTATTTTATCAAATTGGTATATGATTGATTTTGATGAAAAAATACAGGAAGTATTGAAACCAATTTATTATGGAAGATATGTGGATGATATATTAATTGTGTTGTCAAATCCTATTTTTGATGAAGATGACCCTTTAAAAAGCCTATATGAAAAATATTTCTTGAGTACCCATATTTTAGTAAGCGGTAAAGACGACGAAAGTTATATCATAGAAGGAAAGGATATTTCTATTCAAAAAAAGAAAGTTGTATTTCAATTTTTTGATAAAGCTAATAGCAAAGCTGGATTAGAACTATTTAAACAAGAATTAGATGAACAAAGTAGTGCGTTTAAATTTTTACCAACAGAGCACTTTTACCGAGAGATGGATGAGTTTGCTTATGAAATATTATTTAGTGGATCATCTAATAAGTTACGTAATGTTATTGGTGTAGTTGAAAATGAAACTAAGCTTTCACAATACCTATCTAACTGCATAACGGCAAATAGATTGTGTAAAACAAGCAAAAAGGATAAAGATATAGTAATTTCACAGTTAATGTTGTTTTTTAAAGGATGTAATTCATTAAAATTTAGTAGGCTATGGGAAAAGGTATATCAATATTCTTTTGTTGTAAATGATATAAATTTTGCAATTACCTTTTATAATCATTTAGTTAAAGAAATAAACATAATTGGCCATTCAGAAGATAAGAATAGCTCTCTCGTAGAAAAAATCAGGAAAGATTTATGTTTTTATAACCAAATTTCTTTTTCTCTTTCCTTGGCATTAATTAAATTTCCAATTCATAAAGAAAGTCTGGAAGTTAAAAAATTCTTTTATAAATTTCCTGATTTAAATAATTTAATGAAATTGGCGAATGGATTCAGGTATTCTAATTTAATTAGACATCATTTAGTTGCATGGCCATTATCAAATTATACTGAATATAAAGGAAGTTTGATTGATGAAAATAAGATATTGAAAGATATATCTTCAAAGGAACAATCTCATCATGAAATTAATAGTCAAAAAAAGAAATACTCTCCCAGATTTCTCCATATTGATGAGTTGCAAATATTCGAATTATCACAGAGACTAAGATGTAATAGCTTGAGTGATTGGCAAGCTGAATTTGCAAAAATGCGTAGTGGTTTCGTGAAATGGGAGAATGAAGAAGAAATTAATAATAATAAAAACATTGATAAATTTTTATTATCAATTAATGATGTATCTCGAAGAAATAATTATTTCAAATTAGCTATTGCAAATTTAATTGTAAATCAGAATGATATTATTCATGCACTAAGGGATGATGAAAAACCTAATTTAAGTTTTGATAGGCAAAAAATAATATATCAGATTCTGAATGCTGCCGTAAAAGAAAAAGTGGATCTATTGGTCTTACCAGAAGTATCTATTCCTGTCAGTTGGCTACCATTTATGGCATCTTTTTCTCGTAGAAACCAAATAGGATTAATTTTTGGATTAGAACATTGGGTAATTGATAAATTTGCATTTAATATTTTGATTGAATTGTTACCATTTAGTCAAAAAGAAGGTTTTAGGAATTGTTATATAACGGCAAGAGTTAAAAATCATTATGCTCCTGCAGAACTTAAGTATATAAATAGTTTTGGATTGTTTGCTGGCAATGATGAGAATAGATATTCTTATCATAAGGTAAATTGGAGAGGAGCTTGTTTTGCGACTTATAATTGTTTTGAATTGGCAGATATCACACATCGTGTTTTGTTTAAATCAGAAATTAACTTATTAATTGCTTGTGTATGGAATAAGGATACTAATTATTATCAACATATATTAGAGTCTGCTGTGAGAGACTTACATTGTTACACTATCCAAGTAAATACATCTCAATATGGTGGTTCATGCGTTTTACAACCAACAAAAACGGAGCAAAAAACTCTTCTTTATGTGAAAGGAGGAAGTAATCCTTGCATTTTAACTACTAATCTTGATATTCAAAGCTTACGCAAATTCCATTACCAACATGTTCCCTTAGATGGAGATATATTTAAACCATTACCTCCAGGTTTTCACAAACCGTAGTCCCCAAAAGGTCGTCTGAAACCCATTTTCAGACGACCTTTTGCCACTTTGCCAAACAAGAATTCCCGCCGCCCTCTCCCCAAACGTCGCCCGAACCAGTAAACTTCCCATATTTCAACAACTTCTTGGAAACCAACCATGTCCCGTATCCATCCGCTCCACCTGTTCCCGTCCCATATCGCCGAACGCGGTCTGTTGTATTTTCAGCAGGGCAAGGTTCAAGAAGTCAAAAAAACTTCCTCAGGACGTTATCGGGCGGAGGTGTGCGGTTCGGAAAACTATTCGGTATGGCTGAAGCTGGATAGTGATTTGTACATTAAGGACGGGGGCTGCGATTGTCCTTATGGCGGGGCGTGCAAGCATATGGCGGCGTTGTGGTATGCGGTGCGCGCTCAAACGCCGGACGGGCAGCCTGACGAATCTGACGCGCAGCAGCCTAAAAAGGGTGGCAATCCGTATCGGCAGCAGCTCTCCAGCATCTTTTCCCGAACCCGATATTATGATTACTACGAAGCCGCTGACTTGGGCTTCAGGCTGCAAAATTGGTTGGAAGATGTGGCGCAGGAGGGGGCGGCGGCGTTGCAACAGGCTTTGCCTCTGTTGATACCGCGTTTGCAGGATGCTTTTGAAAAGGCGGACGATTCGGACGGTATGTTGGGCGATGCTATGTATATGGCAATCGACCTGCTGGAAGAGGCGGTCATGGAAAACGTCCCAAAGCGTTTGATCAATTTTTTGGACAAATGTTTGGACGACAGCCGCTATTTTGATTTCTCCGAGGCAGGCAATAAAATCTACCAAATCCGCGCCCGAATCTGGCGACTGCGCGGCGAATGGCAGGCGTGGCAAGATTATGTGGCTAAACGTTTGGCTGCTACCGAGTCGGGTTGGGAACATGAATTTTGGGCATTCGAGGGTTGGCAGGTTTTGCAGGCGAAAGGCGATACTGCTGCCGCGCAGGATTATTTCAGACGACATCTGCACCTGCCGAAATTCAGAAAAATCGCGGTAGAACAAGCTGTCGGGCAGCAAGATTGGGCGGAAGCGGAGCGCCTCTTGCGCGAAGGCATCAGCATTGCCGAAGATGAAGGAACACTCGGCACACTGCACAAATGGAAGCTGCAACTTTTTGATGTATTAAAGGAAACCGGTAAAAATGTACGCGAAATCGCAGCAGATTTGGCGTTTTCCACCAGCCTTTCATTGCCGCATTACGAGGCATGGAAAGCCACGTTTTCCGCCACCGAATGGCCACATGAATTCAACCGCCTGCTTGCGCGCTTGTCGGGTCAATATTCGCTGCAAGCTGAAATATTGGAGCATGACCAGGAATTCGACCGGCTGCTTGCCCTATTGCAGCAACATCTTTCGTTGTACATGATGGAACGTTTTGCCCCGTCTTTTCCCGAGCCGTATCACGACCGAATCGTAGCTTGCTACCTGAAAATCTTTGAGGCTGAAATCAATAAGGCAAGCAACCGTAATCAATACCGCCAGCTCTTTAACCAATTAAAGGGCCTCCGCCGCCAATATTCCGCACAACGGCAGGCGATGGAAGACTTTGCCGACGAAATCAGGGAACGATATAGCGAAAAACCGCGCCGGCCTGCGCTGTTGGAAGAATTGGATCGGGCGGGGTTTTAGGAAAAAGCTATTCATCCACACCCTGACGATGAATTTTCCAGGCAAGCCTGCAATCCTTACATATAGAAAACAGTAGCGTTGTTTGCAGTATTTTCAGGAGAATACTGAAACAGGAACATGCACAAAAACACCTGCTTCACTCCATACCACCAAGCCGTTTGGCAGGCTTACACACAGGAAAAGGAAAGCGTTACCTCCCTAACCCGCCGCTACCAAGTGAGCCGCGTCACCACCTACCCGAGCACTTAAGGTCGTAAGGAGTAAGTCACAATATTGTAGAGAAATTGCTGAAACGGTACATTGTCCTGTCCCACTCTGAGCGACGGTAACAAGATCGGTTCGACAAACAAAAACGCCCACTCCCTTCCGGAACTGGACGTTTTTTAGTTTGACCATCGTATTCACCTGCAATTTCACGAATACGCGGATGGGGTTATTTTTTAGGTGATGGGACGGCGTTTTTAGCTTTTGAGTTTGCAGGTGCGGGCGCGACGGTTGCTTCGGCCTTCAGTTTGGAGAAGATACCCTCGCCGATGCCTTTGACGTTTTTGAGCTCTTCCACCGATTTGAAGGCACCATGCTGCTGACGGTAGTCCACAATGGCTTTCGCTTTGGCCGGACCGATGCCGGGCAGGGCTTCCAATTCGGAAGAAGAGGCGGTATTGATGTTGACGGCTGCCAGCGACAGCGAGGCAGTTAAAACGGAGAGTGCGGCAAAGAGGAGTTTTTTCATAAGGGCGTTTTCCTATCATTTCGTTAATATGGACGGTAACACCGGGGAGACGTTACCACTATATATCTTATCATCATATACTTTACATCATTTTAATTCAAACAATTTTAAATATTTCTAACTTTACTATCTCTCAATGTATTGATTCTACAACATCTACTAACCCACCTCAATTTCGAAGCGGCCCCATCCACATTCTCAAAAGTCCATTCTTCTGCAACCGGAGCATTCGGAGTATTACCCCATTCCGCCCCACCGCCGCTATCAAGGCAGGAGGGTCCGGTTCGCCAAACTTGTCAACGATTCAAAGTAAAGGCCCCCGACATCTGTCGGGGGCTTAGAATAGGTGTTTGGCAGTGACCTACTTTCGCATGGAAGAACCACACTATCATCGGCGCTGAGTCGTTTCACGGTCCTGTTCGGGATGGGAAGGCGTGGGACCAACTCGCTATGGCCGCCAAACTTAAACTGTACAAATCGGTAAAGCCTCAATCAATATATTCGGTGATGACTGAATCAGTCAGTAAGCTTTTTATTTGAAGTTCTTCAAATGATAGAGTCAAGCCTCACGAGCAATTAGTATGGGTTAGCTTCACGCGTTACCGCGCTTCCACACCCCACCTATCAACGTCCTGGTCTCGAACGACTCTTTAGTGCGGTTAAACCGCAAGGGAAGTCTCATCTTCAGGCGAGTTTCGCGCTTAGATGCTTTCAGCGCTTATCTCTTCCGAACTTAGCTACCCGGCTATGCAACTGGCGTTACAACCGGTACACCAGAGGTTCGTCCACTCCGGTCCTCTCGTACTAGGAGCAGCCCCCGTCAAACTTCCAACGCCCACTGCAGATAGGGACCAAACTGTCTCACGACGTTTTAAACCCAGCTCACGTACCACTTTAAATGGCGAACAGCCATACCCTTGGGACCGACTACAGCCCCAGGATGTGATGAGCCGACATCGAGGTGCCAAACTCCGCCGTCGATATGAACTCTTGGGCGGAATCAGCCTGTTATCCCCGGAGTACCTTTTATCCGTTGAGCGATGGCCCTTCCATACAGAACCACCGGATCACTATGTCCTGCTTTCGCACCTGCTCGACTTGTCGGTCTCGCAGTTAAGCTACCTTTTGCCATTGCACTATCAGTCCGATTTCCGACCGGACCTAGGTAACCTTCGAACTCCTCCGTTACTCTTTGGGAGGAGACCGCCCCAGTCAAACTGCCTACCATGCACGGTCCCCGACCCGGATAACGGGTCTGGGTTAGAACCTCAAAGACACCAGGGTGGTATTTCAAGGACGGCTCCACAGAGACTGGCGTCTCTGCTTCAAAGCCTCCCACCTATCCTACACAAGTGACTTCAAAGTCCAATGCAAAGCTACAGTAAAGGTTCACGGGGTCTTTCCGTCTAGCAGCGGGTAGATTGCATCTTCACAACCACTTCAACTTCGCTGAGTCTCGGGAGGAGACAGTGTGGCCATCGTTACGCCATTCGTGCGGGTCGGAACTTACCCGACAAGGAATTTCGCTACCTTAGGACCGTTATAGTTACGGCCGCCGTTTACTGG
>NZ_CEXQBZ010000021.1:0-14560 GCF_982712965.1 Neisseria flava
GGTGCTCATGAGAAATCCCCTAAATGTCTTGGTAGGAATTTAGGGGATTTTGGGGAATTTTGCAAAGGTCTCAGATAGTTTAACCATAAAAAAACGCACCTTATTAAAAGGTGCGTTTTAATTTCTACGATTTAGAATTTGGCGCCGGATTGGTTGGCCATATAGTCAACCGCAGCTTTGACTTCGTCATCGCTCAGGCTTGAGTTACCGCCTTTTGCCGGCATGGAGTTGAAGCCCTCAATCGCGTGTTTGTGCAGGGTATCTTTACCTTGTTTGATACGCGGAGCCCAATCGTCTTTCTTGCCTATGCCTGGAGCACCGGGGATGGTGCCGCCGTGACACATTTTGCAGTTGGCTTCAAAAACAGCTTTACCGTCTACTTTGGTAGATGAAGCGTCTGCTTTTTCTGCAGGTTTGGCTTCAGAAGTAGCAGGTGCTTTTGCATCAGTTGCTGAAGCAGCTTTTTCAGCTTGAGCCGGAGCGGAAGCAGATGAAGCGGCAGTAGATGATGCAGCGGTAGAAGCAGGTGCCGGAGCAGGTTCAGCTTTTTTCACCAGTGCTTTGCCGTCTTTGTTAGACAGACCCCATACATACGCAGTCATGATGTGGAGTTTGTCTTTATCCAAGAAATGACCCCAAGCAGGCATCTGGCTGTGTCGACCGTTGGTGATGGTTTCGATAATCGATTTTTGAGTACCGCCCCACAACCATACGTCGTCGGTTAGGTTCGGACCCAAGCCTTGAATACCTTGACCTTTATCGCCGTGACAAGTAAAGCAGTTTGCGGGAGGACCGCTGAACAATGCTTTACCGCGGGCAGCGCGTTCTTCATCGTATTGATCTTTAGGTTTGGACAAGGACATGACATAGTTTGCCACATCTTTTACGCGCTCTTCACCCAGTGCAGGACCCCATGCAGCCATTTGTGCCGTACGGCCTTTTTCAATGGTCTCATGGATTTTCTCAGGTTCGCCGCCCCACAGCCAATCGCTGTCGGTCAAATTCGGGAAACCTTTAGAACCTTTGGCATCAGAACCGTGACATTGGATACAGTAGGTATTAAAGAGGTTTTGACCGATGGCGCGTGCTTCAGGATCTTTCGCCACTTTCTCAATCGGCATTTTGGCAAATTTGGCATAAACTTTGCCGTACTCTTGATCGGCTTTAGCCATTTCTTTCTCGTATTGTCCCTTGCTGCTCCATTTCCACTGTCCTTTATAATCGCCCAAACCCGGATACATGACCAAGTAGCCGATACCGAACAGCCAAGTACAGACATACAGCCAAAACCACCAACGCGGCAGCGGGTTGTTGTATTCTTCAATACCGTCCCATTCATGACCTGTCGTTTTAACTTCTTCGCCCTTTTTAGGACGCTTCACAACGTTTTGGGAAAGCAGCAGCCATGCCAAGCCGATAAAGCTGAGCACGACAATAACTGCAATGTATATATTCCAGAAATTGCTGGTAAATTGGGATGTTGTGTTCATTCTTTTGCTCCGTGATCACGGACTAAACTGTTATCGCCCGTCTTTTTCAGACGACTCTTTATCATCATTGTCGAAAATACTGTTGGCAGCATCATCGTAGTTCTTTTTATTACGTCGATTAAAAACAATATAAAGCACTAAGATGAAGCTGATAAAAACCCAAACAGTAAAGAGCGAGCGAGCCCAGTTTGCGTCCATGATGTTACCTTACGTTTTTCAATGCCAAGCCTAAGCCTTGCAGGTATGCAATCACCGCATCCAGCTCTGATTTGTCTGCCAAAGCTTCAGGAGCTTTTGCAATCTCTTCATCGCTGTAAGGCGTACCAACTTTACGCAGGGCTTTCATATGCGCCACGGTTGCTTCGGCATCAACTTTGTTGCGTGCAAGCCATGGGAAAGCAGGCATATTGGACTCCGGCACAACGTCGCGCGGATTCAGCAAGTGGATGCGGTGCCATTCGTCGGAATAGCGGCCGCCCACACGAGCCAAATCCGGACCGGTACGTTTGGAACCCCATTGGAATGGATGGTCATAAACAGACTCACCGGCAACAGAGTAGTGACCGTAACGTTCGGTTTCTGCACGGAACGGACGAATCATTTGAGAGTGACAGTTGTAACAACCCTCGCGGATATAGATGTCACGACCAGCCACTTGCAAAGCGTTATAAGGTTTCACACCTTCAATAGGCTGGGTTACAGCCTTGGAGAAGAACAGCGGCACGGCTTCAATCAACAGACCTACGCTGACTACAAGCAGGGTAAATACAATCAGGACGCCGACTTTTTCTTCAGCTAATTGTTGTAATTTCATTTTGGTAGCCTTTTCTTATGTTTTTAGTGGTGCTGGGTTTGAGACACCGCGGGAATCTCGGCATCAACCGCTTTGCCACTGATGGCTGTACGGTAAACGTTGTATGCCATGATACACATACCGCTCAGGTACAGCAGGCCGCCGGTGAAACGAATCATGTAGTAAGGCATGGTGCGTTTAACTGACTCTACAAACGAATAAGTCAAAGTACCGTCAGCGTTCAGAGAACCCCACATCAGACCTTGCAATACACCGGCAATCCACATGGAGGCGATATACAGAACCACGCCGATGGTCGCAATCCAGAAGTGTGCTTCTACCAATTTGGTGCTGTACATTTCATTTTTACCGAACAGACGCGGAATCATGTAGTACACGGAACCAATGGTCACGAAACCTACCCAGCCCAAAGCGCCGGCATGAACGTGTGCGACAGTCCAGTCAGTGTAGTGGCTCAAAGCGTTGACGGTTTTGATGGACATCATCGGACCTTCAAAGGTGGACATACCGTAGAAGGACAGAGAAACGATCAAGAATTTCAAGATAGGGTCGGTACGCAATTTGTCCCATGCGCCGGACAAGGTCATGATACCGTTGATCATACCGCCCCAAGAAGGTGCGAACAGAATCAGGGACAACACCATACCCAAGGACTGGGTCCAGTCAGGTAGCGCGGTATAGTGCAAGTGGTGAGAACCTGCCCACATATAGGTAAAAATCAAAGCCCAGAAGTGGACGACGGACAGGCGGTAAGAATAAACCGGACGGCCTGCTTGTTTCGGTACGAAGTAGTACATCATACCCAAGAAGCCCGCGGTCAGGAAAAAGCCCACCGCGTTATGGCCGTACCACCATTGAACCATCGCATCGATCGCACCCGCGTAAACGGGGTAAGATTTCATCAGACCAGCAGGGATGCTGATGTTATTGACAATGTGCAACAGAGCAACGGCCAAAATGAAGCCGCCGTAGAACCAGTTGGCAACGTAGATGTGTTTGATTTTACGTTTGGCAATCGTACCGAAGAATACGATGGCGTAAGCGATCCAAACCAAAGCGATCAGGATGTCGATAGGCCATTCCAATTCAGCATACTCTTTAGCTTGGGTATAACCCAAAGGCAGGCTGACGACTGCAGAGACGATAACCGCCTGCCAACCCCAGAAGGTAAATGCCGGCAGCCAACCGCCGAACAGGCGTGCATTACAGGTACGTTGAACAACGTAGTATGATGTACCCATCAGACCGCAACCGCCGAACGCAAAAATTACCGCGTTGGTGTGCAACGGACGCAGACGGCCGAAGTGGAACCAGGGGCCGACATCTGATAAATCGAGGGCGGGGGCAAACAATTGGGCGGCGACAATGACGCCGACCAACATGCCCACAATACCCCAAACTACGGTCATGATGGCGAACTGGCGCACCACTTTGTAGTTATAAGTTTGTGTGTCCATGAGAGTCTCCATGAATTATGGGAATAAAAATTTTTTATCTCACTTTGCCGTATGCATTTTGAAAAAACGCAATAAGGGCTAGGTTTAAATTTTTCTAAATTTAACATATAAGACAAGCCTAGCCAAGCGGAATTACATTTCACACCATATGACCGCACCATCGATTTTTTATATTTTTTACTTTATAATCATAATTTTATTTAAAAACCCTCCCAATAGTACTACTTTATTTTTTCAAGCCTCCCTTTTGAATGAGGCTTTATTGATATAAATTGAATTGCATAATCCACCCTTTTCATTCATAAAATTTAACAAATGAACCAATAGTTATGATTAATTACAAAATCACCCCCAACCCGCTCGCCCACGAGTGGCACATCCGCCTAACATTCCGACAAGAACATGATTTGGAAACAGAAATCAGCCTTCCGAACTGGGTTCCCGGCAGCTATCTGATACGCGATTTCTCGCGCAACATTACGACCATCCGCGCCTTTTGCAACGGCGAATATACCCATCTGACCCAAGTCAAAAAAAACCGATGGCGCACTGCCCCGCAGTCCGGCGAGTGGGAAATTTACTACACCGTTTACGCCTACGACCTGTCCGTCCGCGGCTCGTTTTTGACTGCCGAACGCGGGTTCTTTGACGGTGCATGCCTTTTTTTGCAGGTAAACGGACAAGAAAACAGCACACACCAAATCGAATTCCCCATCCTGCCAAAAACATGGCAGATTGCCACCACTCTGCCCCAAACCAACGTCCACGGTTTTCAGACGACCTCATACCATGACTTAATCGACCACCCTGTCGAACTGGGCAACATCGAATTTCTCGATTTTGAAGCCGGAGGCATCCCGCACCGCATCGCCTTGAGCGGCCACTATCCCGATTTCGACCGCGACCGCCTCGTGTCAGACATCCGCACAATCTGCGAAACCGAACTGGCCATGTTCCCCTCCCCTGCCCCGTTCACCCATTACCTCTTCCTGCTCCACGTCGGCGACAACATCTACGGCGGACTGGAACACATCAGCAGCACCGCCCTGCTCGCCGACCGCCACAGCCTGCCGCCGCACGGCATGACCGACGCCAACGATGCCTACACCCAACTACTCGGACTGTTCTCACACGAATACTTCCACGCCTGGAACGTCAAATCCATCAAACCCGCCGCCTTCGCCCCCTACGACCTCGACCGCGAAAACTACACCGAGCAGCTCTGGGCATTTGAAGGCATCACCTCATACTACGATGACCTCTTCCTCGCCCGAAGCCGCACCATCGCCCCCGAAGCCTACCTGCGCCTGCTCGCCCAAAGCATCACCCGCGTGCAGCAAACTAAAGGTCGTCTGAAACAAAGCCTTGCCGAATCCAGCTTCACCGCTTGGAACAAATTCTACAAACAAGACGAAAACAGCCCCAACGCCATCGTCAGCTACTACCAAAAAGGCGCACTTGCCGCCCTCTGCCTCGACCTCGCCATCCGCAGCAAAAGCAGCGGACGACACACCCTCGACAGCGTCATGCAGCAACACTACCGCGATTGGCTGAAGACCCGGCAAGGCATCCCCGAAAAACAATGGCAAGCCCGTTGCCAAGCGTTTACCGGCCTAGACCTCGAAGACTTTTTTCAGACGACCCTCTACTCCACCACCGATCTGCCCCTTGCCGAACTCCTCGCCACCATAGGCATCGGACTGCAATGGCAGGCACAACCGCGCAGCCACGGCGGCGCATTCCTGCCCGAACCGCCAACCGAAACGCCCGCCCCCGCGTCCGACTTCGGTGCCAGGTTCAAACAAAACAGCGACCACGCCATCCTGACTCACGTCTTCAACGGCGGCAGCGCAGAAAACGCCGCCCTCTGCCCGCAGGACAAAATCATCGCCATCGACGGCTACGCCTGTACCGACCTTGCCGCACAGTGGGCGCAACTCCCCATCGGCGCCACCGCCCGCCTCCACTACTTCCGCACCGGCATCCTGTACGTCGCCGACATCACCGTCCAAGCCGCCGAAGCCGATACCGCCGTTCTCTACATCACCGACCGCGAATTATTTGAAAACTGGCTTTATAATGACCGAGCCTGATTTTCAGACGACCTCGAGTGCCGGATCGAGGTCGTCTGAAAATCCACTTACAGAAAGGAAAACCCATGTCTATCCAAAAACTTGCCGACAACCTCTACATCGCCCCGCAGCTGACCGAAGCAGACGTACAAGAAGCCGCCAAACTCGGCATCCAAACCGTCATCTGCAACCGTCCCGACGGCGAAGAAGAAAACCAAGTTACGTTCAAACAAGTCGAAAGATGGCTTGAAGCCGCAGGCATCCGCGAACACCACCATCAGCCCGTCGTCGCGCCCGCCATCAACGCCGCCGATGTCGCCGCTTTCCAAAACCTGCTCAAAAGCGTTCCCCAACCCGTCCTCGCCTACTGCCGCACCGGCACCCGCTGCTCACTGCTCTGGGGCTATCATCAGGTGCAAAACGGTGCACGCGTCGCTAAAGTCGTCGCTGCCGCACAACAAGCAGGCGTCAACCTGAGCAATTTCGAAGCCCGCCTGCAAGACGCGCAACAAAACGGTCTGGCGTAACACGCTACCCGTTTACCCAAACGCAAAGGTCGTCTGAAAAACAGTTTCAACGAAATGAAACTGGTTTCAGACGACCTTTTTTACTGTTTCATCAAACACATTCATGCCTGTTCTACAAGCTTGAATCACGTTTTAATCGTCTTCACAACAACCTGTGCTTCAAAGCGGGCAGTCTGGTGCGCACGCTTTGCAGCCTTGCAGCGTCCAAATCGGAGATGACGATGCCCTCGCCTTCGGGCAATACGTCCAAGATTTCGCCCCACGGATCGATAATCATGCTATGACCGAACGTTCGCCTGCCGCTTTCGTGTTCGCCGCCTTGCGCCGAAGCGATGACGTAGCATTGATTTTCCACCGCGCGGGCGCGCAGCAACAATTCCCAATGCGCTTTGCCTGTCGTGTAAGTAAAAGCGGCGGGCAGCAGCAAAACGTCAAACGGCTGCTGGGCGCGGAAAAACTCGGGAAAACGCAAGTCGTAGCACACGCCTGCGGCAAGCGGCACGCCGTCGGCGGTCAATTTCGGCACATCACCGCCCGCGCTGATGGTGTCCGCCTCGGCATAGCGTTCACCCAAGCCTGAGAAACCGAACAGGTGCATTTTGTGATACAGCCCGATTTGCGTGCCGTCGCGGTCGTACACCAACATCGTGTTCATCACTTTTCCCGCATCGGGGCTTTCCAGCGGAATCGTGCCGCCGAACAGCACGACGCCGCATTCCGCCGCCGTCTCGCTCAAGGTCGTCTGAAAACGAGCGCAGCGAGTTTCGCCAAAACGAGCGTAGCGGGTTTCGCTAAAATTACTACCGACTAAAGGTTCGGCAAAAGCCAGTTTGTCAGTATCCTTGCGCCCCATCAGCGGCCAATATTCAGGCAGCAACACCCAATCCGCGCCTTGTTCGGCTGCTTGGCGCACGAGGCGTTTCATGGTGTCGATGTTGGCATCGGGATTGGTGGACGAAATCATTTGTACGGCGGCTGCGCGGATGTTTTTTTGCATGTCAGTTCCTATCTGCGTGTTCAGACGGCCTGCCGACAGGTCGTCTGAAAGAAGATTCACGGTATGTCCAAAGAAAATACCTGTACTATTCTCTGTGTAATTTGAAACAACGGCATAGGCTTGCTATTTGATACGGCAGTTCGCTTCGTTTTTGATACGGCACACATCATCAGCCGTCATTTCCGTCCACTCGCAATGCGCCGATATAGTGGATTAACAAAAATCAGGACAAGGCGACGAAGCCGCAGACAGTACAGATAGTACGGCAAGGCGAGGCAACGTCGTACTGGTTTAAAGTTAATCCACTATATAAATAAACCGTATCGAAAACATGGCAAAGGTCGTCTGAAAATCAGTTTTCAGACGACCTTTTTGAATAATTGAATAATGCTCAATGGCGGCACGTTTTCACAACGGCTTCGGTTCAAACTTTCGGCAGCCAGCCGCGTATGCGTTTTTCCATTGCGTCAGCACTCAAGCCCAAATCGTCCAAAAGTTTTTTCGGATCGCCGTGTTCGGTTACGGTGTCAGCAACGCCCAAAAGAAAAACGGGTTTGCAGATGCCGTGTTTCGCCAACACTTCCAACACCGCGCTGCCTGCGCCGCCTTGTTCGGCGTTTTCTTCGGCGGTAACAATGTAGTCGTGGCTTTGGGCGAGGCGGACGATGAGTGCCTCGTCTATCGGTTTGACGAAGCGCATATCGGCGACGGTGGCGTTCAGTTTTTCGGCAACCGCCAATGCGGGGGCGACCATGCTGCCGAAGGCAATGAATGCGGTTTTCTCGCCTTGGCAGCGGATGACGCCTTTGCCGATGGCTACGGTTTCGAGGCCGTCTGAAACGGGCGCGCCTGTTCCCGTACCGCGCGGATAGCGGACGGCGGCGGGGGCGTCTGCCTGATAGCAGGTCGAAAGCAGCAGGCGGCATTCGTTTTCATCGCTCGGCGCGGCAACAATCATGTTCGGCACGCAGCGCAAGAAGCTCAAATCGTACAAACCGGCATGGGTCGGGCCGTCCGCGCCGACGATGCCCGCGCGGTCAACGGCAAACAAAACGGGCAGGTTTTGCAGGGCGATGTCGTGCACCAGTTGGTCGTAGGCGCGCTGGAGGAAGGTGGAATAAATGGCGACAACGGGCTTCATGCCTTCGCAGGCCAAACCGCCGGCAAAGGTAACGGCGTGCTGCTCGGCGATGCCGACATCGAAATAGCGGTCGGGAAATTGTTGTTCGAATTCGACCAGTCCGCTGCCCTCGCGCATGGCGGGGGTAATCGCCGCCAATCGGGAATCTGCCGCCGCCTGGTCGCACAGCCATTGGCCGAATACTTGCGTATAGGTCGGTTTGGCGGCGGGCTTGTTTTCTTTTTCAGACGACGTTGCGGTTTTGAGGTCGTCTGAAACGTCTTTGGGCAGGTTGGCAACGGCGTGGTATTTGACGGGGTCGTTTTCGGCGAGTTTGTAGCCGTTGCCCTTTTTGGTGATGACGTGCAGCAGTTGCGGACCTTTGCGGCCGCGCAAATCTTTCAACACGTCAACCAGATGCTCGACGTTATGTCCGTCGACGGGGCCGGTGTAGCGGAAACCGAAGTTTTCAAACAAAGACAGCGACTGCTTGGCGTGTTCGGCTTCGCCCGCCAGCGTTTTGATTTTGTGCTCGACTTTTTGGGCAAGCTCCATCGCGCCGGGCAGCTTGTCCAAAACCTTGCTCGATTGCGCCTTGATGGTGCTCAATACGCCGCGCATATCGCGCACGACGTTGCTGGCAAGGTATTTCGGCAGCGCGCCGACGTTGGGGGAAATCGACATTTCGTTGTCGTTGAGGATGACCAGCAGGTTCACGTCCATGTCGCCCGCGCAGTTCAAGGCTTCAAACGCCTGACCCGCTGTCATCGCGCCGTCGCCGATAATGGCGACGCTGCGGCGGTCGCTGCCCAAGAGTTTGTCTGCCGCCGCCATGCCCAAAGCCGCGCCGATGGAGGTGGATGAATGTCCTACGCCGAAAGCGTCGTATTCGGATTCGCTGCGCTTGGGGAAACCCGCCAAGCCGCCGTAGCGGCGCATGGTGTGCATTTGGTTTTTGCGTCCAGTGAGGATTTTGTGCGGATAGCTTTGATGGCCGACGTCCCAAACCAGCTTGTCTTCAGGCGTGTGATAAACGTAGTGCAGAGCCACCGTCAGTTCGACCGCGCCTAAGTTGCTGGCGAAATGACCGCCGGTTTGTCCGACGGAATCCAACAGGAACTCCCGCAGCTCGGCGGCAACCTGCGGCAGCAGGCTTTTATCCAGCCTGCGCAAATCCTGCGGCAGATGGATGGTGTCTAATAACGGAGTGTGGCTCATGGTGTGTCTTTGCGGGCTTATTGTGTCTATCGGGCAATTATAGCAAGAGTTGTCCTGTTCGGATAAAGGGTTTTGACGAAGCTTTGTTTTCAGACGACCTGATTTAACTGTCTATTTATATAAAGGTCGTCTGAAACTGCCTCTTTCAAACCTAAAATCATTCTACTGCCGCTCCAGCCATTCATCGCGGGTTTGTTTGGCAGCGGCAAAATAGCGGTAAAGGGCGGCGCGGTCTTCTTCGGACAGGATGCGTTCGAGTTCGGACAACTGGGTACGCAGACCGCCTATCAAATCCAACAGGCTGTTTTTGTTGGCAAGGCAGATGTCCGTCCATACGGCGGGATGACTGGATGCGATGCGCGTAAAATCACGGAAGCCCGTGGCGGCAAATTCGAGGTAGCGCCGACCATCGGGATGATCGGCGATCTGGTGGACGTAGGCAAAGGCGGCAAGATGCGGCATATGGGAAACGGCGGCAAAAACGGCATCGTGTTCTTCTGCGCTCATACGGAAAGTCTGCGCTCCGACTGCCCGCCACAAATTTTCAACCAGGCCGGCGGCCTGTTCATCTTCTTCCCCATGCGGCGTGATCACCAGCTTCCTATCCTGAAACAATCCGAACTGTGCGGAAAGCGCGCCGCTCCTGTCAGAGCCTGCAATCGGATGGGCAGCGATGCAACGGGACAAATGTTCGGGCAGGACGCTGCGGAAAGCCTGAACGGCAGATTGTTTGGTACTGCCCACATCGGTAACCACGGTATGCGCGTTCAAATAAGGTCGGACGGCGCGGCAGATGTCGGGAAATGTGGAAACAGGCGTAGCGATAACGGCCAAATCCGCTTCGTGCATACTCAAAACGTCGATTTGCGTGTAGGCGCGATCGATGACGCGCCGTTCAAGCGCACGGTCAAGGTTGTCACGATCCAAATCGATGCCGGTTACCGTATCGACCAATCCGAGCCGTTTCAAGTCCAACACGAACGAGCCGCCGATCAGCCCGACACCGATAAGGACGATGTGTTTGAGTGTATTCATGGCAGGTACGCGGGACAAAGGTCGTCTGAAAACGGCACGCCCGCTATTTTAGGAATTAATTGTCCGCATTCTATCGTATCCGAAAGGCAAACGCATATCGGCAATGATACTGCCTCGCGCACCATCCGTCAGACCATAAAAAGGCAGTTCGCCATTGTGCCGTTTCGTTTTACAATAGGCAGACCGAAATCCATCCGCCGAAAGCAAACTATGTCCTTGGCCCAACCGAAACGTATTTTAGTCATCAAGCTGCGCCACCACGGCGACGTGCTGTTGGCGACGCCCGTTGTCCACGCCCTCAAGACCCGCTTTCCCGATTGCGAAATCGATATGCTGGTTTACTGGGAAACCGCCGACATCATCAGCGATAATCCCGAAATTGCCGAAATCTTCACCATAGACCGCTCCTGGAAAAAGCAGGGCTTGAAAACCCAGCTGTCCGAAGAGAAAAAGCTGTTCTCGCGCCTGAAAAAACGCGGGTACGACTGGGCGTTCAACCTGTCCGACCAATGGCGCTCGGCAATACTCGCCAAATTCTGCGCACAATGCAGCGTCGGCATCAGCCATATCAAACGCGACCACTTTTTCTGGCGTTGGTGCCACGACTTCCTCAACCCCGAAGCCGGACGCGGCTGCCACATTACCGAATACCATATGAACGTTTTGCCGCCGCTTATCCGACCAGAGGAAACACCTCCGGTAAAAGTGATGATGGTAATCGGCGATGATTCCCGCTCAAATTTGCAAAGCAAACTGCAAGAACAAGGCTGGAATGGGGAGGATTATGTCTTATTTCACCCGGGCGCACGTTGGGAATTCAAATGCTGGGAAGACGGCAAAAACGCCGCCATCGTCCAATTACTGCTCAACCACGGTCAAAACGTCGTTTTAACCGCCGCTCCCTCAGCAACCGAACAACAAATGGTTGATGCGGTTGTAGAACGCGTCAAAATTCCCGAAGGCGGAAAACTATGGATACTGTCGGGCGACCTCAACCTGCGCGAACTGGCTGCCGCCATCGACGGCTGCAAACTCTTCATCGGCGTAGATTCCGCGCCCATGCACATCGCCGCCGCGCTGGACAAGCCGCAAATCGCCCTGTTCGGCCCCTCATGGCTGGACAGATGGCATCCCTATTCCGACAATGCCGAGGTTATTTGGGCAGGCGATTTCGGCGACCTACCCCACCCCGACAGCATCAACACATCCGACAACACACGCCTGCTCAAAGCCATTCCGCTGGAAGCCGTGTGGAACAAAATCGCTGAAAAGCTAGGTTTAAACAAGGAAGCTTAAACAAAAAGGTAAAGGTCGTCTGAAACCCCCAAATCCGTTTTCAGACGACCTTTTCATTACACAAACGACAAAAATTCAATATTTCCCAAACTGCCCTGCCGCATCGTCTCCCATATTGCCCGCATGGGGGGAAGGACTATGCCAAACCGTGCGCGACATTCTGCGCGAACCTACCGGCGTATCCTGTTCTGCCTGAAACAACACATTATTCCCACTACCGATGGGTAGCGAGCCGCGCAAACCGATATAACTGCCCGAATCATATACACCGCTATGTGATACCGAACTGCCTCCCGATTTGATGCGCGATGCTTCGACGCCGCTTTTGATTTCTCCATAGAGGCGGACTTCTGCCGTCGCCAACACAGGCAAAGCCGTCAAAGCAGCAGCCAAAATATACAAGGGTTTCATCTTTTCCGTTCCTTTCAAATATTTCCTACACAACCAATAGCGATAACCAATTTGGCCAACAAGTATATGACCCTCTTGCGTAAATAAACCATAAATCGTGAAAACGTCGTCTGAAAAGACACCTTGCAACCCATACCCGTTTCATATTGATTTCACTATAATCCCGGTTTACCCGCCTCAACAGCATAATCATGACTTCCGCTTCACAAACCACCCGCATCCTAGGCATAGACCCCGGCAGCCGCGTAACCGGCTTCGGCGTCATCGACGTCCGCGGCCGCGAGCATTTCTACATCGCCTCCGGCTGCATCAAAACCCCTCCGAACGCACCGCTGTCGGAACGCATCGCCGTCATCGTACGCCATATCGATGAAATCATCCGAACTTACCAACCGCAACAGGCCGCCGTGGAGCAGGTATTCGTCAACGTCAACCCTGCCTCCACACTCATGCTCGGACAGGCGCGCGGCGCGGCATTGGCAGCATTGGTCATGCATGGCTTGCCCGTATCCGAATACACTGCCTTGCAAGTCAAACAGGCTGTCGTCGGCAAAGGCAAGGCAGCGAAAGAACAAGTACAGCACATGGTCGTGCAAATGCTTTCCCTTTCCGGCACGCCCCAATCCGATGCCGCCGACGGCCTCGCCGTCGCCCTGACCCATGCCCTGCGCAACCACGGACTTGCCGCACAGTTGAACCCGAAAGCAATGAAAGTCAAACGGGGACGCTTCCAATGGTGAAAAGGTCGTCTGAAAACAAGTGTAGCGAGTTTCGCTAAAACAAGTTTACTCAGACTCCTACTCTCTGACTGAGCAACAGACCTTTCCGTTATAATTCCCTTTTTCCCGCCCCACTCCTCAACAGATGACATGAAAGCCGCCTTTTTCCTCCTCTACCTCATCCAGCTTCTGCCCTTCAAAGTCATACACAAAATCGCCGACGCAGTGGGCATCCTTGCCTATTACGCCGTCAAACCGCGCCGCAGAGTCGGCGAGACCAACCTCAGAAAATGCTTTCCCGAATGGAGCGAAGACAAACGCAAAGCCGTGCTCAAACGCCATTTTCAGCATATGGCGAAGCTGATGTTCGAATACGGACTGTATTGGTACGCACCTGCCGACAGACTGCGCAAACTCGTGCATTATCAAGATAAACACCATCTTGATAACGCGCTCGCGGCGGGCGAAAAAGTCATCCTGCTTTATCCGCATTTCACTGCATTTGAAATGGCGGTTTACACCCTCAATCAGGACGTGCCGCTGACCAGCATGTATTCGCACCAAAAAAATAAAGCGCTGGACGAACAAATTCTCAAAGGCCGCCACCGCTACAACAACGTCTTCCTCATCGGTCGCACCGAAGGCCTGCGCGCGATTATCAAGCAACTGCGAAAAAGCGACGCCCCTTTCCTTTACCTGCCCGATCAGGATTTCGGCCGCAACGACTCCATCTTCGTCAACTTCTTCGGCATTCCCACCGCCACGATTTCAGCCTTAAGCCGCATCGCGGGCATGACGAAAGCCAAAGTCATCCCCGCCATTCCCACGCGCAATGCCGACAACACCGTTACGCTGCGTTTCTATCCCGCATGGGAAAACTTCCCTTCAGACGACGTTGTAGCCGATACCCAACGCATGAACGACTTTATCGAAGCACAGGCAAGGGAAAATCCCGAGCAATATTTCTGGCTGCACAAACGCTTCAAAACCCGTCCCGAAGGCGAACAGGGATTTTATTGAATTACATACAGTTACATCAAAAAACAAAGCCCGTCATATACGGGCTTTTATTATTTCTATTAAATCGAAAATTAGCAACGATAGTAACAAATTTTAAATTGAGAATATCTCACATTAACTCTTTGGATAATTTAGATATTCAGCCCTACCAAGCCTCAAATACCACAAAAAAATCAAACCAAACTCAAAAACATAAAAGCAATACGAAATTTTAGTTAATATGTTAAATTTAATTTCATTTAAAATCAAACTGTTATAAAATAACATTTCAGAAGAATCAATTATAACAAATAAACTAATAAAAATATAATGCTGAATTTATGTAAAAAAAATGCTTCTTTAGAATAAAAATATAAATATAAGATTTTATATTTCAAATAATTT
>NZ_CEXQBZ010000022.1:0-14501 GCF_982712965.1 Neisseria flava
GTCAGTTGTGTGTAGCTCATGGCAATCTTTCTTGCAGGAAAGGCCGTATGCTACCGCATACTGGCCTTTTTCTGTTATGGAAAGTTGCACTTCAAATGCGAATCCGCCGACCTTTAGGTTTGTTTTAACGAGGCATGCCGCGTTCCCATGCGCGGCGGGCGCGTTTGCAGGCAAGCTGTTCTTTCCAATTCATGTAGCGTGCTTTAAAGCGGGCTTTCATGAAGTCGTCGAACTTGCGCTGTACGGTCAGGTTCCACAGGCTATGCGCCTTAACCGACCAGCTTTCATCCCATGCGCGCAGGGAGATGGAGAATGAGCCGTCAAGGTATTTCATCCAATGCCACCAGCCGGTCGGCATGAACAGGGTGTCGCCGTATTCAAGGAAGCATTCGATGCCTTCGATGCCTTCAAGTTCGGGGAAACGTTCCGTATCGGGATTGTCAACGTGGTAGTCTTCCAGCGCGTAAGTGGCGAAAGGAATGCGGAACAGACGCTCTTTCCATTTGTAATCGAACAAGATGATGTGTTTCTTGCCGAAATGCGTATGGAAGATGTGCGCCATATCGATGTCGTAGTGTAGGAAGGTTTCCGAACCTGCACCGCCGAAAAACAGGGTAGGGTATCGGTCTAAGAATCCGCCCATCAGCTCTTTGGGGAAAACGTAGTCGTTCAGCAAGGCGGGAGCGTGTTTGATGGGGTCAAATAAGAAAATCCGCAAATCCGTCGGCTCGCGTTTGATCAGATCGATATAGTCGCTGAAGCGCATTTCTGTGCTGGCGGCGTTAATCGGCGCGGAAGGGTCGGCTTTGGCGCTGTTGTACAAGGGAACGACGATATCGCCGACGGTTTCTTTCATATAGTCCAGCGACCATTTGTCGCGGGCGGGCCAGTTGCGGGTCAGTCCTTTGATCACGACAGGACGGCGGGGCTTGAGATAGTTTTGATAAAAATCTTCGCGGCTGATGTTTTCTACAACATCAATCGGAGTAAGTTTGAAACCCATAAGCAAATCTCTTTTTGGAATGTAAGACTGATTTTAAGTGGATACCTCGGAAGGTGGCAAGCGATGTTTCAGACGACCTGATTCGAATCAAAAATCGTGGTTGTGATATTATGGCGATATAAATATTCCGTCCGAAACGCTTATGAACGATGCAGACGATTATTTGGGCAAAATGCCTTTTTTCATTGTATTCCTCGACCCGCTGCACACGGATTTCCACAGCAGCGGCAAGCCTCTGAACGAATACATCGCCCGTCATCCGCTGATGCACGACAAGCTGCACCGCCCCGCTTTTGCCGCCAAAGTGTTAGAAATGGCGGCAAACAGCAGCAATATGCGTGTTTTTGTCCGCAAAGCGGATGCGCTGATTAAGCATCCGCTGCATTATATTGTCCGTAACGGCGTTTTCCGAACCGAAGAGCAGATGTGGGCATTTATCAATTCGCCCGAAAACATCGCCGCCGTCAAACAACCCTAAAAGGCCGCACACTCATGCTTTTATTCATTGATAACTATGATAGTTTCACCTACAACATCGTCCAATATTTCGCCGAACTCGGTCAGGAAGTCGTCGTCCGCCGCAATGACGATATTACGCTTGAAGAAATCGAAGCTTTGAAACCGCAATATCTCGTTATCGGGCCGGGTCCTTGTTCGCCGAAAGAGGCGGGCATTTCCGTCGCCGCCATGCGCCATTTCGCCGGCAAGCTGCCGATTATGGGCGTGTGCCTCGGGCATCAGACGATAGGCGAAGCGTTCGGCGGGGATGTGGTGCGGGCAAAAACGCTGATGCACGGCAAAGTTTCGCCCGTGTTCCATTTGAACAAAGGCATGTTTAAAGATTTGCCCGATCCCGTTACCTGCACGCGTTATCACAGCCTTGTCATCGCCCACGATACGCTGCCCGATTGCTTGGAAGTAACCGCATGGACGGAAGATCAGGAAATCATGGGCGTGCGGCACAAGGAATACGCCATTGAAGGCGTGCAGTTCCACCCCGAAGCCCTGTTGACCGAACACGGACACGATATGTTGAAAAACTTTTTGGAAGAATTTAAAGACTTCCAAGCGTCCGCCGCTTAAACCAAACGTCGTCTGAAAACTTTCAGACGACGTTTGACGTAAAAATACCCGTAAAAAGGATTGAACCATGATTACACCGCAACAAGCCATCGAACGATTAATCAGCAACAACGAATTGTTTTACGACGAAATGACCGACCTGATGCGCCAGATTATGAGCGGACAAGTGCCGCCTGAACAAATCGCCGCCATCTTGACCGGATTGCGGATTAAAGTCGAAACCGTATCGGAAATCACCGCCGCCGCCGCCGTCATGCGCGAATTTGCCGCCAAAGTGCCGCTGGAAAATTCAGACGACCTCGTCGATATTGTTGGTACGGGCGGGGACGGTGCAAAAACCTTCAATATTTCCACGACTTCCATGTTTGTCGCCGCTGCGGCAGGCGCGAAAGTCGCCAAACACGGCGGGCGCTCTGTTTCTTCGTCCAGCGGCGCGGCAGACGTGATGGAGCAGATGGGCGCGGTGTTGAACATTACACCGGAGCAAGTCGCCGAAAGCATCCGTCAAACAGGCTTGGGCTTTATGTTTGCCCAAAACCACCACAGCGCGATGCGCCACGTCGCGCCCGTGCGCCGTTCGCTCGGGTTTAGAAGCATTTTCAATATCTTGGGCCCGCTGACCAACCCTGCCGGCGCGCCAAACCAGCTCTTGGGCGTGTTCCACATTGATTTATGCGGCATCCTGTCGCGCGTATTGAAACAGCTTGGTTCCAAACACGTTTTGGTCGTGTGCGGCGAAGGCGGTTTGGACGAAATCACACTGACCGGCAAAACCCGCGTTGCCGAGCTGAAAGACGGAGAAATCCGCGAATACGACATCAGCCCAACCGATTTCGGTATCGAAATCCGCCGCAATTTGGACGAAATCAAAGTCGCCAACGCGCAAGAATCTTTGGAGAAAATGGATGAAGTGTTGAGCGGCAAACATGGTGCGGCACGCGACATCGTCCTGCTCAACGCCGCCGCCGCCCTTTATGCCGGCAATGTCGTGCCTTCGTTGATGGACGGTGTCCAAGCCGCCGAAGTAGCCATCGATTCGGGCAAGGCAAAAGCGAAAAAAGAAGAATTTATCCTATTTACACAGCAATTTGCCAAAGAGTAAGCGAAGGTCGTCTGAAAACGGGGAATCAGTTTTCAGACGATTTTTTATAGCTTCTTCCAAACATTCGGATTATTGATAAGGTGTTTATTTATTTTGGTGCTTGCCTTCAAATCGTTTGAAACCGTTTTTTCAGACGACCCATATCCTCTTAAATCAGATTTAACTATCGGATTTTAATGATAATTGGGAATGCGGCTGCATTGAAGGCGGGGGCGGTTTGTTATATAGTGAAATAAAAAAACAGACAGGATGATTGAGTCGGGGCGTTTTGCGTGCTTTATATAGTGGATTAACTTTAAACCAGTACGGCGTTGCCTCGCCTTGCCGTACTGTCTGTACTGTCTGCGGCTTCGTCGCCTTGTCCTGATTTAAATTTAATCCACTATAAAATAAGAGTTGGTTGGCATTTGTATCGGGCAGGGTTGGGATGATGTGTTGATGGTTGATGGCAGCGTCCGCAGGCGGTCTGATATTTCAGAAGATTTTTGTTTCATTTGGGTCTTGGATATTTGTCCTATGACAACAATACAGGCAGATGAGGTGAAGATAATGGACGGTGTAACCAGTGCGCAATTTATTTCCGCAGGCATTCATTTTTATCCCGGATGCGGCTACAAGCGGCTGTCCGAGCAGGCGATCGCGGAGCATTTGAATTCGAATTTGGAAACGTTCAACAGGATGTTTGCCGATAAAGACGAATTTGTGAAGGCGATGTTGATCGAGTACAGTAATCGGGCGTTGGGGCGGGTGTCGTTCGATTTTGCCCAAAACATCGAAGATACGGAGCGGCTGTATCAGATTGTTTGGCGGCTGGCGGTTACGATACGCGAGCATTTGGCGTGGATACATAGGATGCTGCTGGACAGCGAAGAAGGCGTGGATTTGATTACCAAAGCGTTGAAAAAGCAGCATAAGATGCTTGCCTATGGGATGATCCGGCACATCAAAAGGTGCGACGGCGGGAAGGATGTGCCGGAATTGGAATTGTTGAACCAGTTTGAGTTTCTCAATGGCGCGGTTATCTCGCCGATGATTATGAACACGCGTTACCGTATGTTGGGGATACTGACCGATGAGATGAACGGGCGGCATGAGGATTTGCTGACCGATTCGTCCATCCACCAAAGGATAGATTGGGCGTTTGCCGCGTTGTTTCCGCAATACCGCTCTAAGGCACGTCCGTTTTGACGATTAAGGTGTAACGCAACATGAAAAAAGCTGTTATTGCTGCTCTTGCCGTCGCGCTGGCTGCGGGCGGTGTGTGGTATGTCCTTCAAAACCAAAAAGAAACTCTGCCTGCATGGATTGCGCAATCCAACGGGCGGCTGGAGTTGAACCGCATTGATGTCGCCAGTCTGTATCCGGGGCGGGTGAAGGCGGTTTTGGTGGAAGAGGGGGCAGATGTGAAAGAGGGCGATGTTCTGGCGGAACTGTCGTCTGAAACCAGCAGCAGCCGTTTGGAAGAAGCACGGGCGGCGGAATTGCGGCAAGAGGAGGCTGTCGGACGGGCAAAAGCCGCCGAAGCGCAGATGAAACAGACGGTTGCGCGCGCGCAGGCGAATGTGGACGCGAACAGGCAGCAGCTGCGCGTGGCGAAAATGGAGCTGGACAATGCGCGTAAACTGCTTACCGACCAACTGGTGTCGCAGTCGGAAGTAACCAAACGTCAGGCGGATTACGAGCGCGCTGTTGCGGCGGTCAAAGCGGCTGAAGCGGCGCGGGACGAAGCGCGGGCGACGGTGGCGCAAAGTACCGCCGCGCAAGCGGAAGCGCGCGCTGGTGTGGAACAGGCGAGGGCGGCAGTCAAATCGGCCACATCCGCCAACGATGATATGAATATTCGCGCGCCGATAGCGGGCAGGGTGGAATACACCATCGCGGAAGCGGGCAACGTGGTCGCGGCGGGTTCGAAGGTGGTCAGCCTGCTGGATCCTGCCGATGTTTCGATGAATATTTTTCTGCCGACCGACAGCATAAGTCGTCTGAAAGTCAATGATGAGGCGCGTATCCGTTTGGACGGCATTGATGCGGTGTTCCCCGCCAAAATCAAATTCATCGCGACGGACGCGCAGTTTACGCCGAAGTCGGTGGAAACGGTCGATGAACGCGCGAAGCTGATGTTTAAAGTGAAATTGCAAGTGCCGCGTGAGACGGCGGTGAAATACAACCGTCTGCTGAAAGGCGGACTGACGGGCAACGGTTTTGTGAAAACCGACGACAAAGGGGCATGGCCCGCCGAGTTGGCGGTGAGGTTGCCGAATTAGCATCTGACGGATTCGGACGGCCTTGATATGAAAACAAAGGTTTATGGCTAAAAGAGGTCGTCTGAAAACGGGGTTTTGCTTTTCAGACGACCTCTTTCCATTCAAGCATCACCACTATAAAAAGAACATCTATCCGGAAGCGCAGCCCGAAGCGTCTCCATCAAATCAGGACAAACAAAATGAAAACCAAAACATGGCGCATTGAAGAAGGTGCGCCTTATCCGATGGGCGTGTCGCTGACTGAGGAAGGAGCGAATTTTGCGCTGTTTTCCATCCATGCCGAAAAAGTCGAGCTGTGCCTCTTTGACAAGGGAGGGGAAACCCGTTTGGAAATGCCTTCGCGGCGCGGGTCGGTGTTTTACGGTTTTGTGCCGGAGGTCGGGGCAGGGCAGCGGTATGGTTTTCGTGTTTACGGACGTGCTGATGCGCCGGGCGGCTCGTGTTTCAATCCGAACAAATTGTTGATTGACCCGTATTCCAAAAAAATCGACGGCAAACCGAGTTATCGGGACGATGAGGAAATGGCGTGGTTTCGTCCGGAAGACGAGCGGGACAATGCGGCGATGGCGCCCAAAAGCGTGGTGGTGGGCGATGATGGGTTTGATTGGAGTAATGACCGCCGTCCGAACCATCCGTGGGGCAGGACAGTAGTGTATGAAGCCCATGTGAAAGGGTTTACCAAGCAGTTCGCCGATTTGGAACACGCAGGAACGTATCAAGCGCTGACCGATCCGCGCGTGATTGATTATTTGAAAAATTTGGGCGTTACCGCCGTCGAGCTGCTGCCGATACACCAGCATTTGGACGAATACCACCTGCAAAAAATAGGCTTGAGCAATTATTGGGGCTACAACACTTATTCCCATTTTGCCGTTGAGCCGTCTTACGCCGCAGATGCCGAACGCGCGGCGGAGGAGTTCAAACAAGCCGTCAAAACCTTGCACCAAGCAGGTTTGGAGGTGATTTTGGATGTCGTATACAACCATACCGCCGAGCAGGATGAAAAAGGCCCAATACTGTGCCAGCGCGGTATAGACAATGCTTTGTGGTATTGGCTGAAGCCCGACGGCAGCTATGAAAATTGGTCGGGCTGCGGCAATACGTTGAACATCGTCCGCCGCGACGTAACCCGTTGGGCGGCGGACAGCCTGCGCTATTGGGCGGAAACATTTCATGTGGACGGTTTCCGCTTCGACTTGGGAACGGTATTGGGGCGCGAACCCGACTTTCAGGCTTACGGGCGCTTTTTTCAGGTGATTTACCAAGACCCCGTGTTGGCACGCTGCAAACTGATTGTCGAGGCGTGGGACATCGGCGAAGGCGGCTATCACTTGGGCAATTTTCCGCAGCCTTTTGCTGAGTGGAACGGACGTTTTCGCGACGATATGCGCGCGTTTTGGGTGTGGGAAAGCGGCAATTTGGGTGCGTTTGCCGAACGTCTGGCGGGGTCGTCTGATATTTTCAACCACAGCGGGCGCCATCCTTCCGCCAGCATCAATTTTATTACCGCACACGACGGTTTTACGCTGCGCGATTTGGTCAGCTACAACGAAAAACACAACCACGCCAACGGCGAAGACAACCGCGACGGGCATAACGAAAACATCAGCTACAACCATGGCATCGAAGGCGAAACCGAAGATGCGGCGGTTTTGGAAGACCGCTCCTACACCGCCAAAGCCTTGCTTGCCTCGCTGTTCCTTGCCAACGGCACGCCCATGCTACTGGCGGGTGACGAGTTCGGCAATAGCCAACAGGGGAACAACAACAGCTATTGTCAGGACAACCCGATAACTTGGCTGGATTGGCAGCAGGCGGACGAAGCGTTGCAGGGCTATACGCACGATTTAATCCGCCTGCGTCAAGAAATTAAATTACTGGGCGATGACGTCTGGTGGGAAAAAGAGCGCGTCGGCTGGCTCAGTGCGGAAGGCGAACCGATGAGCGAGCTTTGTTGGCACAATCGCAGTGTAAAAGCCATGCAGATCGTTTTGGACGATGAATGGCTGCTGTTGATCAACGCCAAACGTAGTCAACAGTTATTTAACCTGCCTCAAGGAAGTTGGCAGCTTTCTTGCGTACCATCCGAGAAGTTTAATTACAATGCAGACGGCAAGCTGACAGTTGAACATATGGGTATTTGGATTTTGCAGCGTAAAAATACATCTCCGAATATATGACATATGTCAGTAATAGGATGTTTTTCAGAGAAACCCTATTATTTACACTGCCTCAGTTATAATGCCGAAGATGAGTAATAAATTTACCTGATTGACTTGCTTAACGGAACATAAAGGCATACGGCTTTTCAGACGACCTCAGACCGTCATAAATACACAAACCGATAAATTCCCCGCTTCATCACCCCATCCTCAACAGAGAAAGGCTATCATGGCTAAGAAAAAACAACCCATTTCAGGTTTTGATTACGTCATGCCGAAACCGGATGCCGAAACCATCCGCAAGTCCATCGTCTATAAATTGATTTTTATTTTGGGCGTCGATCCGAAAGAGGCGACCGAACACCAATGGCTCAACGCCGCCATGCTCGCCGCGCGCGACCTGATTGCGGAAGACTTCCTGCAAACCCGCCGTGCCCACATCGACAACGGCAAACGCATGGTTTACTACCTTTCCATGGAATTCCTGTTGGGACGCGCCTTCGTCAACGCTTTGATTAACGAAGGCGTTTATGCCGAATTTGAAGAAGCGTTCAAACAATTGGGCAAAGAGTTCGCCGATGTCTGCGAACAAGAACAAGATCCCGGCTTGGGCAACGGCGGTTTGGGTCGCTTGGCAGCCTGCTTCCTCGACTCGCTCGCCACCTTGCGTATTCCCGCCATGGGCTACGGTATCCGCTATCAATACGGTATGTTCAAACAAGAAATCGTGGACGGTCAGCAAGTCGAAAAACCCGATTTGTGGCTCGACCAAGATTTGGCATGGCAGATCGGCCGTCCGAACAAACAATATGCCGTCAGCTTCGGCGGACAAGTCATCAATATGGGTGATAAAAAAGAATGGCATCCGAGCGAAGAGATTTCCGCGATGGCATACGATGAAATCATCCCCGGCTACGGCGGCGACATCGCCAACCCGTTGCGCCTGTGGACGGCACACGCCGGAAACCGCTTCGACTTGTCGGACTTCAACCGCGGCGATTACGCATCCGCCGTCCGCGCGCAAAACAGCGACGAAAACATCTCGCGCGTCCTCTATCCGAACGACTCCACCGACAGCGGCCGCGAACTGCGCCTGAAACAGGAATATTTCCTTGTTTCCGCATCCGTACAAGACATCGTGGCGCGCCACAAATGCCGTTTCCCCAGCATCAAAAACCTTGCCGACAAAGTCGCCATCCACCTGAACGATACCCACCCCGTGCTGGCGATTCCCGAGCTGATGCGCATCCTGATTGACGAAGAAGGCATCGCGTGGACCGAAGCATGGAATATGTGCTGTAAGATTTTCTCTTACACCAACCATACCCTGATGAGCGAAGCCTTGGAAACTTGGCCGGTTGATTTGATGGGCCGTCTGCTGCCGCGCCATTTGGACATCATCTTTGAAATCAACGCCTACTTCCTGAACGCCCTGCGCGCCATCGGCAATTTCGACGACGACTTTGTCCGCCGCGTATCCATCATTGATGAGACCCACGGCCGCCGCGTCCGCATGGCATGGCTGGCAGTCATCGGTTCGCACAAAGTCAACGGCGTGGCGAAAATCCACTCCGACCTGATGACCACTTCCATCTTCGCCGACTTTGCCAAAGTGTTCCCCGAACGCTTTACCAACGTAACCAACGGCGTAACCCCGCGCCGCTGGATCAACATTGCCAACCCCGAGTTGACCCGTTTCCTCGACAAACATTTGGGCGAACAAGACTGGCGTCTGCATTTGGACAACCTGACCAAGCTCAATGAAAAAGTAGACGATGCGGAAGTACAGGCAGAATTTGGTGCCGTGAAAAAAGCTGCCAAAGAACGCCTCGCCAAATACATTGAAACCGAATTGGGCATCAAAGTAAACACGGACGCGCTGTTTGACATTCAAATCAAACGCATCCACGAATACAAACGCCAAGCATTGAATTTGATGCACATCGTCGACCGCTACAACAAAATCTTGGAAAACCCGGATTTCGACTGGCAGCCGCGCGTCTTCATCTTTTCCGGTAAAGCCGCATCCGCCTACTACATGGCGAAAAAAATCATCCGCCTGATTAACGATGTAGCGAAAACCATCAACAACGACGAACTCATCCGCGACCTGATTAAAGTCGTCTATATCCCGAATTACAGCGTCAGCCTCGCCCAAATCATCATCCCCGCCGCCGATTTGCACGAACAAATCTCGTTGGCAGGCACGGAAGCTTCCGGTACCAGCAACATGAAATTCGCCCTCAACGGCGCGCTCTGCATGGGTACGCTGGACGGCGCGAACGTCGAAATTCTGGAAAAAGTCGGCGCGGACAACTGCTTTATCTTCGGTAACACCGTCGAGCAAGTGGAAGAAATCCGCCGCAACGGTTACGACCCGTTAAGCTACATCGAGCGCGACAACGACCTGCGCCGCGTCGTCAACCAAATCAGCAACGGTACGTTCTCACCGGAAGAACCGAACCGCTACAACGACGTCCTGCAACCTTACGGCGATTTCTATCAACTGATGGCAGATTTCCGCAGCTACATCGACACGCAATACAAAGCGGACGAACACTACCGCGATGTTGCCGCGTGGCGTAAATCCGCTTTGATCAACATCGCCAATATGGGCTTCTTCTCGTCCGACCGCTCCATCGCCGACTACTGCCGCGATATTTGGTACATCAAGCCGCTGACTTTGAAAGAGCTGCCTAAACACCAATAAAGTGGATATCGATTAAGCAGTAAACAGGAACAGCCGATATGGGAAAATATCGGCTGTTTTTTATTGTGTAATATTTTAAGAGAGGCTCATAATATTATTCTTTTCCAGGAGGATAGGTGAGGATAGGTATTTAGATATAAAATAATTATAAATAAATTGATGTGTTATCCCAAAAGCCTTGATTTGCCCACTCTTTTGACGAACGGCCATTTTTTTGGATTAATGTTAGTTGTATAAATTCAAACACTTATTTACAATGTGCAGTTTTGGTTTAAACTGCTAAACCTATATTTCGAATTATCCGAACAATAAAAATTTCAAGGAACATTTATGCCGTTGCTGTCGATTGAATTCGCAGTATTTTTTATTGCTTTTCTGCCTCTTTATTGGGCATTTTTCCGTATGCCGTCGGTGCAGAATGTTTTGCTTCTGCTGGCGGGTATGGGTTGGCTGTATCACTTGAATCCCATCTTTGCCGCCGTGATTGCCTGCTATTCGTCCTGTGTGCATCTGCTCGGTCTTTTGATGTCGTCTGAAAAGGAAAACGTGCGGAAATTTTGGCTGGGCTTCGGAGTAGCGTCGGCTCTGGCGGTATTGTGTTTCTTCAAATATTTCGACTTTTTCCGCCCGTTTATCCGCCAATACACGGGGCAGAGCGAGATTGTCGATATCTTGATGCCTTTGGGGCTGTCTTATTACACGTTTCAATCTTTGGCTTATTTGGTGTACTGCTGCCGCCATCCGATGGGCGACCGCTTTGCGTGGCATGAGTTGCTGCTGCATTTGAGCTTTTTCCCGACGATTACTTCCGGGCCGATTATCCGTGCGGCGGCGTTTAAAAGCATAGACGGCGAACAGGCGGGGGCTTTGGAACAGATTCGGACTGCCGAACCGCGCGCATTGGTGCGACCCGCGCTGGCGGTGTGCTTGATTTTGCTGGGTATTGCAAAGAAATGGTGGCTGGCAGGTGCGCTGGGAGACGGCTGGGTATCGCCCGTTTTCGAGAATCCCGCCCAGTTTGACGGCTGGGGCGTGTTGTCGGGTGTGTACGGCTATACTTTCCAGCTTTTCTTTGATTTTTCAGGCTATTCGGACTTGGTTATCGGGATGGCGATGCTGCTCGGTTTCCGCCTGCCGAAAAACTTTGCCGCACCGCTGCGCGCATTCAATATCCGCGACTTCTGGAACCGTTGGCACATCAGCCTTTCCACTTGGATACGCGACTATATTTATATTCCGTTGGGCGGCAACAAACACGGCTTCATCCTGACGCAGTTCAACTTGTTGCTGGCGATGGTATTGTCGGGCGTTTGGCACGGCTACGGCTGGAATTTCCTGCTTTGGGGCGCGCTGCACGGCGTGGCATTAATTTTGCTTAACTGCGGCGACAAAATATTCGGTCGGGACGGTTCACGTCGTCTGAAAATCTTGCGTCCGCTTGCCTGGTTTGTCACTTTTCATTTCGTCTGCTTCACTTTCGTCGTGTTCAACACCGGCAGCCTCGCCGATACGCAGATGGTGTTTGATGCCTTATTTGCCAACGAAACAGGTTGGGCTGCGCCGAATCAGGCGGATATCCTGCTGCTTGCCGCGTTTGGTCTGATGATTTTGCTCTACCCGTATTTGCTTCGCCTGTTTGACGGCGCAGTGGCGGCATTGGAAAAAATGCCGATGTGGCTTTGGTTTATACCGCTGACGCTGGCGCTGGTGTTGATTATCGTATTGGCGCCGTCGGGCATTCCGGGCTTTATTTACGCCGACTTTTAAAAGGACATTCAGAATATGAAACGCTTTATTTCCCTGTTTGCTTCCCTTTTGGTTTGCACTTTCGGCGCGGCGTGGTTCAGCCAAGACTCCATCAATGCCTATTGGCAGCAGACTTATCATCAGGCTTCGCCGCTGGAACCGCTGTCCGAATATGAATGGTGGCGCACCGGCGCACAGTTGCAACAAAACGCTTACGCTTTTTCAGACGACCTCAAAGCACGTTTGGCAGGACAGCCTACGCTTGCCGAACCGGAGCCTCAAATCGCTCAAAACGACGGGGCGTCTGAACAAGATGCACTCAATGCGTCCGAACCGCATGAAAAAAACCGTCCCGCCGACGGACGCCAACCTCAAACGGCACAAAACGGCGGACAGCCTGACACGCACCGTCTCCCTATCGCCCCGCCCGCCAATATCGTTCTTGGACAAGGCGACAAGGTCTTTTTTGCGGGCGACTCGATGATGCAGGGCGTTGCGCCTTTTGTCGAAAGAAGCCTGAAAAAACAATACGGTATCCAGTCGGTGAATCTAAGCAAACAAAGCACCGGACTGTCCTATCCCAAGTTTTTCGACTGGCCGAACACCATCGAGCAGACGCTTAAACAACAAACCGATATCCGCCTTTTGGTCGTCTTCCTCGGTCCTAATGACCCGTGGGACTTCCCGAAAGGCAAAAAATACCTGAAATTTGCCTCGCCCGAATGGTCGGAAGAATACCTCAGCCGCGTCAACCGCATCCTGACCGCCGCCGAGCAACACCATGTCCAAGTCATTTGGATGGGCATTCCTTATATGAAACAGGCAAAACTTAACAAGCAAATGCGATATCTCGACAAACTTTTAGCAGACGAGATCAGTCCAAAAGCCTTGTGGATACCGACCGACAAGCTCCTCAGCAACGGCTCGGACACCTACGCCGACTCGGTCAACATCAATGGAAAAATCATCCGCTACCGCAGCAAAGACGGCATCCACTTCTCTGCTGAAGGACAAAAACTGCTCGCGGATAAAATCATGGAAAAAATCGTTTTTCAGACGACCCCTGAAATGAACGGCGAAGAACGCACGGAACAATTATCCGCACGTTAAGCCCGTATCGGCAACAAAAGGACGGCGTTTTGTTTATCCAATGCCGTCTTTTTCGTTACAATAGCCCTCCGCCGCGTCAAAAGACGTCGTCTGAAAACCACACACAGGAAACTCATGAACATCAAAACCCTGTCCGTATCCCTTACCGCATTGTGCCTGTCTGCCGCCGCACCCGCTGCCGATATGCTGCTGGAAAATTACGGCAGCAGCCGTCCCACATGGCTCTCCAAGCTCAAAAAACTCGACCGCAGCTCGGACGGCAAATTCCGCATCCTCCAAATCGGCGATTCACACACCGCCGGCGACCTTTTCACCGAACAACTGCGCCTGCGTCTCCAACAAAAATGGGGCGACGGCGGCATAGGCTGGGTTTACCCCTCTACCGTCAAAGGTCAGCGCAGCTCAGCCGTCCGCTATGACGGCTCGTGGCAAACCGTCAGCAGCCGCAGCGTTTCAGACGACTTCCCCTTAGGCGGCATCATCGCCAAAGCCAACGGCAGCAGCGTTACCATCAGCGCCAAAGACGGCAGCAGCGGCGAAAGGCAGATTTCCGTTTTCGCCAAACCCGTCCTGCCCGAACAAACCCTGTCGTTCAACGGACGCGAAGTTCCCGCCGGAAACAGCGGCTGGCAAATCATCCGCAGCAACAGCCTCCTTCCGCTGACCCTCAGCAGCTCCATGCCTTGGGACATCGGCTACATCAATATCGAAAATCCCGGACGCGGCGTAACCGTTTCCGCACTCGGCATCAACGGCGCGCAACTGACCCACTGGTCCAAATGGCGTCCCTCTTGGCAGGATGACCTTGCCCAAACCCGCGCCGACCTCGTTATCATCGCCTACGGCACCAACGAAGCCTTTGCCCGTGATTTGGACATCACAGCCACCGAACAAAGCTGGCGCAGCTACATCCGCCAAATCAAACAAAGCCTGCCCGACGCGGGCATCCTGATTCTCGGCGCACCTGAATCCCTTAAAAGCACTTCAGGAAGCTGCGGCACACGCCCAACCACTTTAAGCAGCATCCAACAAATGCAGCAGCGCATTGCCCGTGACGAAAAAATCATGTATTGGTCGTGGCAAAACGCGATGGGTGGAGAATGCAGCATGAAAAGCTGGATGAACCAAGGTCTTGCCGCCAAAGACGGCGTCCACTTCTCAGGCAAAGGCTACCGCCAAGCCGCCGACCGTCTCGCCGACAGCTTGATACAAATGGCGGATTAAACAAAAGGTCGTCTGAAAAGTGAACTGCACCCCAAAAGTTGGACATCCCCTCCAACTCACAAGGTGCAGTTTTTTTATGAGCAAATATACATTACAC
>NZ_CEXQBZ010000023.1:0-14432 GCF_982712965.1 Neisseria flava
CAGGAAAGGCCGTATGCTACCGCATACTGGCCTTTTTCTGTTAGGGAAAGTTGCACTTCAAATGCGAATCCGCCGACGTTTCCAGTATACAACCCGCCACTCGGGGTATCGTTTTTCAGGGTTTGATGCCTTTCCTCCATTTATAGTGGATTAACAAAAATCAGGACAAGGCGACGAAGCCGCAGACAGTACAGGTAGTACGGAACCGATTCACTTGGTGCTTCAGCACCTTAGAGAATCGTTCTCTTTGAGCCAAGGCGAGGCAACGCCGTACTGGTTTAAATTTAATCCACTATACTTGAACCCTGCCTGCTGCCGCACAAATATAGGTCTCCTGCAAGCAGTCGTTCTTTCCATCAAACAATCTAAAGATATTTGAGAAAAGGTCGTCTGAAAACCTAAATCTGTTTTCAGACGACCTTTCGCTTTTCAAACGAATAGCATCAAATATCCAATTCCGCCGTATCGCCTTCGCGCTCCATCCATGCGCGGCGGGCGGCGGCTTCGCCTTTTCCCATCAGTTTGACGAAGATGTTGCGTGTTTCGTCATCCGCGCCTTCGGGGATTTGTACCTGCAACAGGCGGCGGGTGTCGGGGTGCATGGTGGTGTCTTTGAGCTGGTCGGGGTTCATCTCGCCCAAGCCTTTGAAGCGGCTGATGGAATAGGCGGTTTCTTTGACGCCTTCTTTTTGCAGCCGCTCCAAAATGCTGTCGAGTTCGTTTTGGTCGAGGGCGTAGAATTTGCGGGCGGGTTTGCTTTTGCCTTGTGCGTTGACATCGACGCGGAACAGCGGCGGCTGGGCGACGTAGATGTGTCCGTCGTCGACCAGTTTCGGGAAGTGGCGGTAGAACAGGGTCAACAGCAAAACTTGAATATGCGAGCCGTCCACGTCGGCATCGGACAGGATGGCGATTTTGCCGTAGCGCAGGCCGCTTAAATCGGGATGGTCGTTGATGCCGTGCGGATCGACGCCGATGGCGACGGAAATGTCGTGGATTTCGGCGTTGCCGAAAAGCTGGTCGGGGTGGACTTCGAAGCTGTTGAGCACTTTGCCGCGCAGGGGCAGGATGGCCTGGGTGGCTTTGTCGCGGGCGAGTTTGGCGGAGCCGCCGGCGGAATCGCCTTCAACGAGGAAGAGTTCGTTTTCGCGGATGTCTTCGCTTTCGCAGTCGGTCAGTTTGCCGGGCAGGACGGCGACGCCGCTGCCTTTTTTCTTTTCGATTTTCTTAACCGAACGCATCCGCGCCTGTGCCTGACGGATGGCGAGTTCGGCGATTTTTTTGCCGAAGTCCACGTTTTGGTTCAGCCACAATTCCAAAGGGTCGCCCGATACGGCGGCAACGAGTTTCAACGCGTCGCGGTTGGTCAGTTTGTCTTTGGTCTGACCTTGGAACTGCGGGTCGAGGATGCGGGCGGAGAGGACGAAGGCGGTTTTGCTGAACACGTCGTCGCTTTGTACTTTCACGCCGCGCGGTAGGAGGTTGTGCAGATTGATGAAGTTGTTGACGGCGTTGAACACGGCTTGTTTCAAGCCTGCTTCGTGCGTGCCGCCCAGCGGGGTGGGGATGAGGTTGACGTAGCTTTCGTTGGCGCACGAGCCTTCTTCCAGCCAGGTCAGGGCAAACGCGGCGCCTTCGCCGATGCTGAAATCGCCGTTGTGGTCGTCTGAAATGTAGTTTTCGCAGGAGAACAGCGGTACGGCTTCCTGTGCGTCGGCAATCAGGTCGGTCAGGTAGCTTTTCAGACCGTCGGGGTAGTGCCAGGTTTGGGTATGCGCTTCGTCTTCGCCTTTGACCGGACGGGTCAGGGAAACGCGCACGCCCGGCAGCAGCACGGCTTTGGCGCGCAGCAGGCGTTCGAGTTCGGGGATGCTGTAATTCGGGCTTTCAAAATATTTGCCGTCCGGCCAGACGCGCACTTCGGTGCCGCTGTCTTTGACGGCGCATTTGCCCACTTGTGCCAACGGTTCGACCACGTCGCCTCCGGCAAACACGATGCGGTGGATTTTGCCTTCGCGTTTGACGGTGACCTCAAGGCGGGTGGAGAGGGCGTTGGTGACGGATACGCCCACGCCGTGCAGGCCGCCTGAAAAGGCATACGCGCTGCCGCCGTCTTTTTTGTTGAACTTGCCGCCCGCGTGCAGACGGGTAAACACGAGTTCGACCACGGGCACGCCTTCGACAGGGTGCAGCCCGACGGGAATGCCGCGTCCGTTGTCGTGTACGGAAAGCGAACCGTCATCGTGGATGCGCACGTCGATTTCAGTAGCGAAACCGCCCAACGCCTCGTCCGCCGCGTTGTCGATGACTTCTTGGCAGATGTGGGTCGGGCTGTCGGTGCGGGTGTACATGCCGGGACGTTCTTTGACCGGCTCCAAGCCTTTGAGGACGGTAATGCTGGATTCGCTGTATTGGTTGTTTTTAGTCATAGGGGAAGAGGTCGTCTGAAAGGAAGAACAACGCTTTCAGACGACCTGAAAGCGTTGCGTTTCGTTGTTTTATCGGTTGTCAAAAGGCAGGCGCGCGGTAAAGTCTTCGTAGCTTTCCATGCCGCGCAGGAAGCGGGAGGAGAGTTCTTTTAATGCCCCCAAGTAAACGTCGCGTTTGAAATCAATCACTTCGTCAACGGGAGCCCAATATTGGTGCCAACGCCAGCCGTCAAATTCGGGATGGTGGCAGGCGCGCAGATTGATGTCGCTGTCGCGCCCGACCAGCCGCAAAAGATACCAAATCTGCTTCTGCCCGCGATACGAACCGCGCCATTCGCGGCGTACCCAGTGGCTCGGCACGTCATAACGCAGCCAGTCGCGCGTGCGGCCGACGATTTTGATGTGCTGCGGCAACAGCCCGACTTCTTCGTACAGCTCGCGGTACATGGCGGTTTCAGGGCTTTCGCCCGGCTTGATGCCGCCTTGCGGAAACTGCCAAGAATGTTCGCGCACACGCTTGCCCCAAAAGACTTCGTTGCGGTGGTTGATTAAGATAATACCGACATTGGGGCGATAGCCTTCTCTGTCTAACACGGTGTCGCCCTTCGTTAAATTAAAATTAAATCATGCGATTTTCCCATAAATCGGGCGGGTTTGACAAATCGGGAGACCGTATCGGCGGGCATTTGAAACCAGATACGGCAGGTTCCTTCAAACGCATCTGAAACATATATACTTCCTGCCTTATCTCAATTACCCCTCATGTAATAATCTTTCTTTGAGCCAAAGCAAGGCGGCGCGTCCGCATTTTAGGTTTAATACACTATTATTTTTTATCCGATAAGACCGTACACCGGCATCCCCCGACACTGCCCTACCGCGACAGTTCCGCCGTCTTCAGAAACGGCGTTCCCACCTCAATCTACTTTAAGGAAAATCATGGCTTCGCGCGATTTATATCCACAGGAAATTTTACAGGTCGTCCTCGATAAAAGCTGTGCTAAGGCACAATCCAGCATTCCTACGCTGGCGGTTTTGAGCGTTTTGGCGGGCGGATACATCGGCTTCGGTTATCTTGCTTATTTGAAAGTGGTCAGCGGCATTCCGCACGAATGGGGCGGCTTGGCGACTTTGCTCGGCGCGGCAATGTTCCCCATCGCCTTGATCTGCATCCTGCTCGGCGGCGGCGAGCTGGTGACAAGCAATATGATGATTATGTCTTTGGGGCGTTTGGCAGGGCGGATTTCCACGAAAATGCTGCTGCGCAACTGGGTCGTCGTGTGTCTGGGCAATTTGGCGGGAACGCTGGCGATGGCGTTTTGCCTTGGACACTACGTCGGCATGACCGAAGGCAGCGTGGCGGAAAAAACGATTGCGGTGGCGGAAGCCAAAGTCCATATGGATTTCGGCAGGGCTTTCGTCTCGGCGGTCGCGTGTAACTGGATGGTGTGTATGGGCGCGTGGCTGCACTTTGCCGCCAAGCATACGGCAGGGCGGATGTTGGCGATTTGGTTTCCCGTCATGATTTTCGTGTTAAACGGTTTCCAACACCTTGTCGCCAATATGTTCGTCATCCCCGCCGGTATTTTGGCGGGCGCAGATATTACATGGGGGCAATTTTTCTTCAACATGATTCCTGTATTTTTAGGAAATACCTTTGGCGGGGCATCATTTGTCGGTGCATCGTATCTTTATACTTATAAAGATACGCTGAAAGATTGCGCCGAGTCTTGAATAGATTGGTATTGAAAAGGTTTAGAAACGCAAAGGTCGTCTGAAAACAGGATAAAACGTTTTCAGACGACCTTTGTCTTAGGTTATTATCTCCCTCCACCCTTTCAGATCAGAAAGTACATCATGAATACGCTGAACAAAACCCTGTTATCCGTTTCCGTCGCGCTGGGCTTAAACGCCTGCGCCAACGTCCAAACCGCCAAAACCTACGACTTGGGCTTTTCCAAACAGAAATACACCGAACAAAGCATCGAAGTGAATGGTCAGGAGGTTAAATTCCGCGCTTACGAAAACGTGGTTTACGTCCGCAATCCTGTCGACACCCGCTACGAAATCATCAATATTTACGTCCCCGAAGCCTATTACAACGGCGGCGAGATAGACGGCTTTACCGCTGAAACCGCACCGATTTTCCTGCCCAACCAAATCGGCGGCTATATGCCTGCCGAACCGGGCAAGCCTGCTTTAGAAGGCAAACGCGGCGAACCTGAAGACGGTCAAAAATCGCCGAACGCCGCGCTGACCGCCCTTTCCAAAGGCTATGTCGTTGCCTCCCCGGGCGCGCGCGGCAGAACGGAACCCACCGGTAAAGCACCTGCCGCCATTATCGATTTGAAAGCCGCCGTCCGCTATCTGAAAGCCAACGACAAAGCCATGCCCGGCGATGCCGAAAAAATCATTTCCAACGGCACAAGCGCGGGCGGCGCGATGTCCGCCCTCTTAGGCGCGACAGCCGACCAAAAAGATTACGAAAAATATCTGAAAGCATTGGGTGCGGCAGACGGCAGCGACAAGGTTTTCGCCGTATCCGCCTACTGCCCGATTACCGATTTGGACCATGCCGATATGGCTTACGAATGGCAGTTCAACGGCATTAACGACTATAAAAAAATGAATATTTCCATGCTCGACTACCGCGTCAAACGCGAGCTGGTCGCCGGCACGCTGACCGATGACGAGAAAAAACTGTCCGACCTCCTCAAACCGCTGTACCCCGCCTATCTCAACAGCCTGAACCTGAAATCCCCCGAAGGCAAACCACTGACGCTGGATGCCCAAGGCAACGGCAGCTTTAAAAACCATATTGCCGGCCTGCTCGCCCAATCCGCCCAAATCCAGCTTGACGCGAGCAAAGACCTAAGCGACCGCAAATGGCTGACCGTCCGCAACGGCAAAGTCGTCTCCGTCGATTTCGATGCCTACGCCAAAGCCGCCGGACGGCAAAAAACACCGCCCGCCTTTGACGGCGTAGATTTGAGCGCGGGCGAAAACCAACTCTTCGGCACCGATACCGTCGATAAACGCCACTTCACCGCGTTCTCCATGCAACACAACACCGCCGCCAACGCCGAAATCGCGGACGAAGAAACCGTCAAAATCATGAACCCGCTCAACTACATCGGCAAACCGGGCGCGAACCTGCCGCAAAACTGGCGCATCCGCGTCGGCACCAACGACCGCGATACCTCGCTGGCAGTCTCCGCCATATTAGCCGCCAAGCTGCAAAACAACGGCTACACCGTCGATTACGCCCTGCCTTGGGATGTCCGACACGGCGGCGATTATGACTTGGACGAACTGTTTGCCTGGATGAAGCAAGTCAGCAGCAGCCCTGCGAAATAATGCCCATCAGACAAATAAAAAGGTCGTCTGAAAACCAGAATCTTGGTTTTCAGACGACCTTTTGTTTCATTCAAATTAATGAGGCAATTCACCGCTGCGGATTTTCTGTTTGAAATCCTGCGTTTCTCTGACAATTACTTTCGCCATCAGTAAGAGAGCGATTAAGTTGGGCAAAGCCATCAATCCGTTAAACGTATCAGAAGCAAGCCATACCAAATCGAGGCTCAAGACAGTTCCCAGCATGACCGAGGCAACGTAAACGACACGGTAGAGATTCGCAGATTTTTCGCCGAATACATATGCCGCACATTTCTCACCGTAGTAACACCAGCCCAAAATGGTCGAATAGGCAAAGAAAATCAAACCGATGGTAACGATCCAGCCGCCAAAGCCTGGTAGCATTTTTTGGAAGGTAACGGTAGTCAGCGCCGCGCCGCTCAATTCCGGTTTGACGAACTCACCGCCCGCACCGAGCAAACCCATCACCAATACAATCCCTGTAATCGAGCAGACGACGATGGTGTCCAAAAACGTCCCGGTCATAGAAACCAATGCCTGACGGACGGGATGATCGGTTTTCGCAGCCGCGGCGGCAATCGGTGCGGAACCCATACCCGCCTCGTTAGAAAACACGCCGCGCGCCACGCCGTAGCGGATCACCGTTCCGATTGCGCCGCCTGCCACAGCCTGCGCGCTGAACGCATCAGAGAAAATCAGCTTGACAGCGGGTGCCAGTAAGTCCGAATTTACAGCAATAATGGCAATGCCGCCTAAAACGTAAAACACCGCCATCGCAGGTACGATAAACGAAGCAGCTTTAGCGATACCTTTAATACCGCCCAAAACGACGATAGCGGTCAAAATGGTCAGGACGACGCCGGTATAACCCGGTTCTACGCCGAAGCTCGTCTGAACGGCCTGCGCAACCGAGTTGGACTGTACCGAACTGCCGATACCGAACGAAGCGAATGTGCCGAATAAAGCAAACGCCAATGCCATCCATTTCCAGTTTTTGCCCAAGCCTTTTTCGATGTAATACATCGGCCCGCCGGACATCTCGCCTTTGGAGTTGGTCACGCGGTATTTCACCGCCAACACGCCCTCGGCGTATTTGGTCGCCATACCGAAAATGGCAGTCATCCACATCCAAAATACCGCACCCGGACCACCGGTAACCACGGCGGTCGCCACACCGGCAATGTTGCCTGTACCGATGGTGGCGGACAGGGCGGTCATCAAAGCGGCGAAATGGGAAATATCGCCTTCGTGGTCTTCGCCGTCATCCTTTGTTTTCTGCGGCATAAACGCCTGCTTGAGCGCGTAACCGAGCATAGAAAATTGCAGGCCTTTGAGCATAACGGTCAACAAAACGCCCGTTCCGACCAACAACACCAGCATAACAGGTCCCCAGACCCAGCCGCTGACTGTTTCAAAAAACGCTTTTAAATTCTCCAAAAATAATTGCATGGTTTTCTCCTCATTGTGTTTTTAGTGTTCGGTCATTTCAGCATAAAGCGTTAAAAAACGCAACGGTCTGATGATATGCTCCTTATTTTCTCCATAAATCTAAACTCATCACGTCGGATCTCAATGCAGAGAACATTAAAATAAAAATACCCGTCTGACATCAGTCTGCGCAAATGGAAATCCGTATTTCAGCATTACAAAAAACCAATAAACATCATATACTTAAAATACCTATCCTCCTCTCTGCACAAATTTAAAAAGATAGGGCCTTCCATTTCAATTCACGATAAATTTCAGACAACCTTCTTGCCGTTAAAAACAACAACTCAATATTTAAACCAACAGGCAAAAAAGGTCGTCTGAAAGCCCCTTATTTCTTTCAGACGACCTTGAATTCCCGCTTTGTATTGTTTTCGGGTATTTTATTGCAGGGTAAAGCCTGCTTTGAAATCCAGCTTCGGCACGCCGATGATAAAACGCTCGCCGATACTGTCTTCAAACTCGTATGCACCTTCGATACTGCCCCAAGGCGTGCTGATTTGCGAGCCGCTGTTGTACTCGTATTCCTCACCCGGATACAGGACAGGCTGCTCTTCGATCAAACCGCCGTGTCCGACCTGCCCGATTTCCCCGTGCCCGTCGGTAACTTCCCAAAACCGCTGGCGCAATGTGATAACTTCATTACTGCGGTTGCAGATGGTGATTTGATAATTAAAAGCATAGCGATCACGATAAACATCGCTTTGTCCGGCGATATAACGCGGCTTTACACTGATTTCTATATTATTCATTTTGCTTCCCCGTGATGATGCGGTTCTATTTTTATTTAAAAGTGAGTGAAAGTGTGCCTGCCTTATATTTTTTTATCGGCAGTCATATATTTAATTGTGTGTGTTTAAAAAATCCAAGATGCCAGCCCTAATACCAGACCGGTCATCAGTGCGGCGATCAGGTCATCAAGCATAATGCCCAGCCCGCCGTGGATGCGGCTGTCGAACCATTTAATCGGCCAAGGCTTGAGCATGTCGAACAGTCGGAACACGATAAAAGCCGCAAGCCACCAGTTCCACCGGAAAGGCACGAAAGACAAAACCAAAATCATTGCTACGATTTCATCCCAAACGATACCTCCGTAATCCTGTATGCCCAGTTCTTTTTCGGTATAACCGCAAATGCGGATTCCCCAAACAAACATGGCGATACACAACAATGCCAAAACCCAGCCGCCGATTCCGATCAAATGAAGGACAAATGCCAAAGGCAAAGCCGCCAAAGTACCGGCTGTTCCCGGCGCAACGGGAGAAAGACCGCTGCCAAAACCAAAGCCCAAGAAGCATAAAGGACGCTCTTTGAGCCATGTGAAAGTAGGTTTAAATTCAGACAAAATGATCGAACCCCCGTGAAGTAAGCAATAATTCGCCGCCTTTTTTATCCTTTATTTTCAGACGGCCTGAGTTGTTTGTTTTCCCTATCCTTGTTACTGCCACACCGCATTGCGCTGCTGCGGCAAGGATTTCACTGCGACGGTCTGTGGAAGCGGTAAATACCAATTCGTAATCGTCGCCGCCCGATAAGGCGAAAGCCGTCCATTGTTCTTCAGACAGCGATGTTCTCAATTCATCGGGAACCGGCAACACATCTGTCGAAATTTCCGCCCCCAAAGACGACGCGGTCAAAATGTGCCCCAAATCCTGCGCCAGCCCGTCCGAAATATCTTGGGCGGCATGGGCAAGCGGCAAAAGTGCCAAACCCAAATCTACCCTTGGCTCAGGTCTGAGGAGTTTATCTTCGCAAAGTCCGAAGACTTTCGGCGGCAGGGTGCAGTTTTTCAGACGATGGTTTAATGCTGCCGCAGCCATACCAATTTGCCCGGACACCCAAATATCATCCCCTTCCTGCGCTGCATCGCGCCGCAGGGCTTGCCTTTGGGGCAGTTCGCCGACGATGGTGATGTTGAATACCAAATCACCTTTGGTCGTATCGCCGCCGATAAGCGTGATGCCGAAACGTTGTGCCAGCGAGAAGAAACTTTCGCAAAACCGCGTCAGCCATTTTTCGTCCAAATCGGGCAATCCCGCACTGAGCAGAACCCATTTGGGAACGGCACCCATCGCCGCCATATCGGATATGTTAACTGCTAGCATTTTCCATGCCAAATCTTCAGGAGAAACATCTGAAAAAAAATGTTTGTCCTTAATCAACATATCGGAACTAAAACACAAATCAAATCCTATACTTGGACGGATGATGGCTGCATCGTCCCCGATACCCAATACCAAACCTTCCGCCTGCTGTTTTTGCAAAAACTGTCTAATAAAGTCAAATTCTGTCATATTTAGTGTAAAAAATTGTCAACTCGTTTACCTTACAGGAAACCGTAGGGCAAGACATTCCTTTTATAAATAGCGATATTCATTGCGTTATCACCAGGATTCACAACCCAAGGTCGTCTGAAAACATGCTTCCGATAAGACGGAACGTTTTCAGACGACCTTTTCTGCTGCCAGCAATATTTCCACATTCCGCTCGGTCGCTTCGGCTATCTCTTCAACAGCAACGCCACGAATTTCAGCGGCGATGGCGGCGATTTGGCGGATGTTGGCGGGCGTGTTGATTTCGTTTTTCAGCATAAACGGGCTGTCCGTTTCCAAGACGAAATCGGTGTCATCCAAAGTCTTGAGGGTTTCGCGTATTTTTCGTGCGTTCGGGTTGAGCAACAGCGAACCGATGCCGATTTTGAAACCTAATTTCGTCAACATGCGCGCTTCTTCCGCGCTGCCGGAGAAGGCGTGAACGATGCCGCCTTGGGCAAAACCTGTCTTCCTGACGGCGGTAGCGATGTCGGCGGTGGCTTTGAGATTATGGATAATCACGCGGCGGCGCAGGGTTTGTGCGATGGCAAGCTGGCGGCTGAAGACTTGGATTTGCCGTTCTCGCTGCGGCGGCGTTTGGGTTTTGTCATAAAAATCCAAGCCGATTTCGCCGACCCATGCCGTCGGACACGCTTGCAATGCTTGTTCCAAAAGCTGGAAATCCGGTTCGGAAACGTCGTCTGAAAACCAGGGATGGATGCCGAGCGCGATATGGATATTGCCCCAAATTGGGTTTTCAGACGACCTTTGCGCCAAATCTGCCACGTCCTGCCAATCTTGCGGCCGGGTCGCGGGAACGATAAACCGCCCTACTCCCGCCTCCCGCGCGGCGGTCAAAACGTGCGGCAGGTTTTCGCGTAAGGCGGGATCGGCGAGGTGGCAATGGGTGTCGGTCAGGTTCATTTTGATTTCACAATAATTGCAGTCTTACCAACTCTTTTTCTACATCTTCCGCACCCCAGCCTTGCGATACGGCGAGGGTCATGAGCGCGGTGGCGGTTTCGAGATTGCATTTGCCGCCGTTGATGATGCCCGATTTGCGGAACGCGTTGCCTTGTGCATAAACGGCGGCGGTTCTGCCTTGTTGGACTTGGCTGATGTTGAGCAGCAGTTTGCCTTGCTGCGTGAAGTCTTGCACGGCGCGGATGAAGCCTTCGTCTGCGGGGGTGTTGCCGTGTCCGTAGCTTTGCAGGATAAGGGCGTGGGCGGGAAGCTGTCCGAGTCCGTCCGCGAGTTCTTGGACGGCAAAGCCGGGGATAAGCGTGCGGACGGCGATTTTTGCCTGCGGGTCGGGATAGCGGATTTTGAGGTCGTCTGAAACATCCGCCGCCTCTTGTGACGGGATGCAGACATTGTGCCAGCCTTGGGCTTCGTCCCATTCGGCGATGGCGCCGAAATGCGGATTGTCGAAGCCTGCGGTGGTTTCGGTGCTGACTTTGCTGCTGCCGACGGCGGGATACAGTTTGCCGTCAAAGGCGATGACGGTTTGTTTGAGCTTGAGGCTGAAGGCGGCGACGGCGGTGGAGAGGTTGCGCGGGGCATCGCTGTTTTCGGCGGCGTAAGGCCATTGGGAGCCGGTCAGGACAATCGGTTTGCCCAAGCCTCGCAGGGCGAGCGCAAGGAGGTTGGCGGTGTACGCCATGCTGTCCGTGCCGTGCAGTATCAGGATGCCGTCGCAGGAAGGCAGTTTGGCGGCGATGATGTCCAGCCAGTCGCGCCAGTGTTGCAGCGTGACGGACGAAGAATCAATCAATGGATTGCAGACGTGCCACTCGAAGTCGAGGTCGTCTGAAAAAGGGGAAAGGGCTTGGCTGACCAGCACGGTATCGGGGCGCAGACCTTCGCTGCTTTGGGTCATGCCTATGGTGCCGCCTGTGTAGAGGACGAAGATTTTTTGTTTCATGGACATCATCGGGTCGTCTGAAAATAATGATGCGGCTTATTTAACTATATTTCGGACAGGCTGGCAATTTGGCGACGCAGACGGTTTTCAGACAACCTTGAAATGAAAAAGCACCCTGAGGCTGTCGATATTTAATTTTCCAAGTAGATTTTTATTCACGAAGCGTGAGACTCAGGACGGAAGCCGCAACAAGGTCAGAGACCTTGCGAGAATTTCCAACGCGGAAGATACCGCTTTGGATAAAAAACACGGAAACTATTAAATATCGGCAGCCTCTTTAGGGTGCTTGATTTTATCGTTCGCTTTGCGCGGCTTTTTTGGCTGCCTTGGCGGCTTTGCGCTCCGCTCGCTTTTCGCTCAACTTGGTACGGTAGAACTGAAGGCGTTGGCGTTTTTTCCACCAGAACCATGCCAACACCAATGCCAATACGCCCAAAACAACGAAGATGCCGGATTGCAGGCTGTGCATTTTTGCCATCAGCCAATCGATGTTGTTCGCGCCGTATTCGCCCAAATAAATCCACACCGGCACGGAAATCAACGCGGCAAGCCCATCCATCAGGATGAAGCGGGTATAGGAAACTTTGCGGCTGATGCCTGCGGTCACGAAAACGGCGGTACGCAAACCGGGCAGGAAGCGGGCGACGAACAATACCCAGTTGCCGTATTTGTCGAATTTTTCCTGCACCTGCGCGTAACGCTTCGGCGTCATCACGCGGGCAATGGGTTTGAACTTGAGAATTTTCTGTCCCCACACGCGTCCGGCGACAAACATAAATCCGTCGCCTGCCAACACGCCGAGCATACCGACGACAACCATCCAATGCGAATTGGTGTACCCCAAGCCGGAAATCACGCCGCCTGTCACCAGCGTCAAATCTTCGGGAATCGGTACGCCAAAGCCGCAGATGACCAAAACGAAAAACACGGCTGCGTAGCCGTATTGGACAAAAAAGGCTTCTAAAAAGGCAAACATGGCGTATCCGTCGGTTGTAATGTGGAGGGGAAATTCATTTGAACTGAATGTCGTATTTTACCAAAGATAGGGTCGTCTGAAAGAAATAACAAGGAAGGTTATGAAAATAGGTGTGAACAATATGAATTGATGTGTTTCAGACGACCTCGAATCCTAAAAAACACAATCAAAATGGATTAACCTTAAACCGGCATGGCGTTCCCCCGCCTTGCCCTGATTTAAAATCAATCCACTGTACCGCCGTTCCCGCTTGCGTGGAAACGACTGCAGTTCCAAGGTTTGCTAAAAACCTGATTGATTTTTTGACGGCATTACTGCTTGCCGGTGATGGCTGCCGCGATGCGTTCCGCACCCTTTTTCGCCCAGTCTGCCTGACGCGCTTCGACCATGACGCGCACGACCGGTTCGGTACCCGATGCGCGCAACACGACGCGGCCTTTGCCTTCGAGTTCTTTTTCCACTTCAGCCAATACGTCTTTCGAGGCTTCCTGCCATTTCTGACCTTTTTGGATGCGCACGTTGATCATGGTTTGCGGATACGGCTGCCAGTCGGCGCAAACGGTGGCAAGGTCTTGGTTCAGGATTTGCAGTGCCGCCAAAACTTGCAGCGCGGAGATGATGCCGTCACCGGTGTTGTGTTTGTCCATACACAAAATATGGCCGCTGGCTTCGCCGCCGATGAGCCAGCCGCGGTGGTTCAGTTGTTCCAATACATAGCGGTCGCCGACTTTGGCGCGACAGAAATCGACGCCCTGCTCTTTCAGGGCGATTTCCATTGCCATATTGGTCATGACCGTGCCGACCACGCCGCCGATGTTGATGCCTTCGCGGGCACGGGCTTTGGCGATGACGTAAATCAGGCTGTCGCCGTCGTACACTTTGCCGTTGCGGTCAACCATCATCAGACGGTCGCCGTCGCCGTCCAGCGCAATGCCGTAGTCGGCTTCGTTCTGCAATACAGCGGCCTGCAAGGCTTTGGGATGGGTCGCGCCGCATTTTTCGTTGATATTGTAGCCATTGGGTTCATCGCCGATGCTGACGACTTGCGCGCCGAGTTCGTGGAATACTTTGGGCGCAACGTCATAGCCTGCGCCATGTGCGGTATCGACCACCAATTTCAGACCGCGCAAATCCAAATGGCTGGGAAAGGTGGATTTGCAAAATTCGATGTAACGGTCGTCTGCGCCGTTGATACGGCGGGCGCGTCCGAGGCGGGCGGACGGCTGGGTTTTCATTTCCTCGTCGATTTTGGCTTCGATTTCCAACTCAATTTCATCGCTCAGTTTCACGCCGCCTTCGGCAAAGAATTTGATGCCGTTGTCGGAATAGACGTTGTGCGACGCGGAAATCATCACGCCGGCGGACAAACGCAGCGCGCGGGTCAGATAAGCCACACCCGGCGTAGGCAGCGGGCCGGTTTGGATGACGTTGACACCTGCGGCGGTAAAACCTGCCACCAGCGCGGCTTCGAGCATATAGCCAGAAATGCGCGTGTCTTTGCCGATCAGGACGGTCGGCTTCTGCCCGCCGTCATGCTGCACCAACACCTGCCCCGCCGCATAACCGAGTTTCAATACGAAATCGGGGGTAATCGGAAATTGACCGACTTCGCCGCGCACGCCGTCCGTGCCGAAATATTTTTTTGCCATGAGTTTACTCCGTGAGGATGTTTTTAGAATGGGGTTACCCGTAAATGTCATAACGGGCAGTATAGGGGGATTTTATGTAAAACTGTTGGGATTTATGTTTAGCGTCATTAGATTGAGCCTGAGCGGTATAGTTTCTTATCTTATCAAAACCCGAAACAAGTTAACCGGATTAAACAAAAGGGTCGTCTGAAACCGCCAAACTTGTTTGAACTGCACCCCAAAAGTTGGACATCCCCTCCAACTCACAAGGTGCAGTTTTTTTATGAGCAAATATACATT
>NZ_CEXQBZ010000024.1:0-14109 GCF_982712965.1 Neisseria flava
GTGTAATGTATATTTGCTCATAAAAAAACTGCACCTTGTGAGTTGGAGGGGATGTCCAACTTTTGGGGTGCAGTTCAGGTTTCGCTAAAAGTTTTCAGACGACCTTTCCGCACTCAACAGAAAACATAGCCTTAAAAATGATAGAAATGCCTACATAGCCATTCCTATAAAGGTAGGCATCTGGAAATTGGAAATTATGGTAATTTTCAAATGTTACTGAAACAAACATCCAAGGTCTGAATTTCCGCCATGCCTCTCCCTCACGCGGTTACAGAAAAAAATGACGACTTTGAGATTCATCTACTGTAATTTTAAAAATTTCAGGAATGCTGCTCGCTGTAACTTCTAATCTCCCTACACCTTCACCCTACACCCCGATTTCGCGCTTTCATATACTTTTTCCAGCAGCCCCAGAACTTCCGCCACTTGGCGCGGCTGCACCGCTGCGGGTGATTTACCTTGCAGCGCGTCATAAAGGTTTTCATAAAACGCCACATAATTTCCGCTGACGCTTTCGATTTTTTTGCGGACGACTGCCCCGTCGATTTCTGTGTGCAGGATGCCCCATTCGTCTTCCGGTTCACGGCTCCACGCTCCGACGGGTTGCGCGCCGCCGAGCAGCAGGGCTTCTTGGTTGTCGACGTTTTGTTTGACGTATGAACCGCGTTTGCCATGCAAAGTCATGAATAGCAAAGGTTCGCGGGCATATTTGCTTGCGGTCAGGGCAACTTTTTTGCCGTCGGCGTAATAAAGCGTGATATAGAAATTGTCGTCGCTGACCGCTCCGTCATGCTGATAGCGCACGTCGGCATAAAGCTCATCGGGCATCCCGAAAATATCAACCGCCATATCCATGAGGTGCGAACCCAAATCGTACACCAGCCCTACGCCGGCCTCGCCCGTTTCCTTCCAGCGTTTTTTGTTCAAGGCAGCCGCATAACGCTCGAAACGAAACTCCGCATCCACAATTTCGCCCAAAAGGTCGTCTGAAAGCAGCTTTTTGGCAGTCAGTGGCGCGCTGTCCCAGCGGCGGTTTTGGTAAACGGTCAGCAATACGCCCTGCCGCTCGGCGAGTTCCGCCAGTTCCAAGGCTTGCGCCGCCGTGGCGCACAACGGTTTTTCCACCACTACATTTTTACCTGCACGCAAAGCCTGAGCGGCAAAATCGAAATGCGTCTGGTTTGGCGTGGTAATGACCACCAAATCGACATCATCGCTAAGCAACTCCTCAAACGAGCGCACGGTCTGCGCCTGAGGCAAGACTGCCTGAGCTTTGTTGCCGCTGCGTTCAAACACGCGCACGACTTCAAACCGCGAATCCGCACGACAAAACGGCAGATGGAACACCTGCGCTGACATGCCGAACCCCGCCAATCCGATTTTGATTTTCTGCATAGCCAAACTCCTTTTCAGACGACCTCAAATTGCCGTATATCCGTTATAATACCGCACTTATTTCACACAGGCGGTCTGAAAACAAAGTTGAAACGGCCGCCGCCGTTTAAGGAAAACCATGAGAAAACCGCAACGCGGCTATGCCCGCCAAGACCGTGTCAAAGAACAAATCATGCGCGAACTGGCCGAGCTGGTCCGCACCGGCCTGAAAGACCCGCGCGCAGGCTTCATCACCATCAACGAAGTCGAAGTTACCCGCGATTACAGCCACGCCACCGTGTTCTACACCGTCCTCGACGACAGCACCCGCGACATCACCGAAGAAGCCTTGGAACACGCCAAAGGTCATTTGCGCAGCGAGCTGGCGAAACGCATCAAACTCTTCAAAACGCCCGAACTGCACTTCAAATACGACGAATCGCTCGAACGCGGCATGAGCATTTCCAGCCTCATCGACCAAGTGGCGGCGGAAAAACCGGTGGAAGATTAAAAATAAAGCTCGTCTGAACACCCGGTATTAAAACCGAAGATCTGTTTCAGACGGCCTCCTTGCTCCGCTTTCGGATATATCCATGACTTTTCCCGAATTTCTGTTGTTTTTAGTATTTTTCTCCTATTGTGCCTGCTACGCTTTCAGTTTACGCAAAGGGAAAATCGTCTTTGATACCGCATCGGGCAACGAAATCCACATAGGTAAAAACGGGTGTTACTCGGTTTGGCATGATGGAGACGGACAAATCTCCTTCCACATCACCGACCTAAACGGGCGGGAAGTACCTCTCTCCAAACCGCTGTTTCATGCCAGTTTCCGCCGTACCGACGGCCGCATCACGCTTTTAAAGCAAGGCCGTCTGAAAAAAGGCAGCTACACAGTAGCAACACCAAATCCGCACAGCCACATCATCCTCAGAAAAACAATATCGGAAACGCCGATCATCCTACTCGGCACTTCCATCTTATCCCTTTCCTTCCTTCTCCACTGACATGACCGCCAAACCTGCCAAACGTCCCATCAACGGCGTCCTCCTGCTCGACAAGCCCGAAGGACTTTCCAGCAACACTGCCCTGCAAAAAGCCCGCCGCCTCTACAACGCCGAGAAAGCGGGGCATACTGGCGTACTCGATCCTTTGGCGACTGGACTTTTGCCCGTCTGCTTCGGAGAAGCGACCAAGTTCGCCCAATACCTGCTGGATGCCGACAAAGCCTACACCGCCACGCTGAAACTCGGCGAAGCTAGCAGCACCGGCGATGCCGAAGGCGAAATCATCGCCACCGCCCGCGCCGATATTTCCTTAGCCGAATTTCAGACGGCATGCCAAGCCCTGACGGGCAACATCCGCCAAGTGCCACCGATGTTTTCCGCCCTCAAACACGAAGGCAAACCGCTGTACGAATACGCCCGCAAAGGCATCGTCATCGAACGCAAACCGCGCGACATCACCATTTACGCCATTGATATTACCGAGTTTGACGCGCCTAAAGCCGTCATCGACGTACGTTGCAGCAAAGGCACCTACATCCGCACCCTCAGCGAAGACATCGCCAAACACATCGGCACGTTCGCCCACCTGACCGCCCTGCGCCGCACCGAAACCGCCGGTTTCACTATCCGCGAAAGCCACACGCTCGATGCCTTGGCAGAATTAAACGAAACCGACCGCGACGCCCTGCTCCTGCCCTGCGACATTTTAGTGCGGCACCTCCCCAAAATCGAACTGAACGACCGCGCCGTGACCATGCTCAAATGCGGCCAACGCCCGCAGTTTACCGAGGACATGTCTGCCGAACAGCCCATCCGCGTTTACGACAGAAGCGGAACATTTATCGGATTGGTGGAATACCAAAACGAAATCGGCCGCCTCAAAGCCCTGCGGCTGATGAACACGGCGAAAGACTGAATGGTTTGATAATTAAATTAAAATATAGGAAAGGTCGTCTGAAATACAGTTTTTCAGACGACCTTTCCAGTTGAATTTCTTAAAATATTGGCAGATTTGAAACAACCGTTCTAGCCCCATGAAAAAAGTCGTCTGAAAACCTGTCATACCCGTTTTCAGACGACTTTTCGACTATTATCTCTATTGCCCTTGTTCCGTTTTCTTTTTGCGCGGACGGCGGCGGCGTTTCTTTTTCACACCTTCGTTGCCCTGCGCACGAGCATGGTTTGTCGTCATTTCATTGCGCAAACCTTCATCGGCATGCTGGAAACTGTTCCACCATTCGACCGTTTGGCGGTCAATCTCGCCCACTTCGCCGCGCAACACCAGAAAGTCGTAAGCAGCCCGGAAACGCTGCTGCGCGAGCAGGCGGTGCGGACGGGCGCCGCGCATCTGTTCGAATTGCGGTTGGAACTGCCAGATTTCCCGCATGGTCGCGGCAAAACGCTGCGGCACGCCCCAACCTTTTTCAACATCGCTCCGCAGGGATTCGATAGCGTCTGTCAGAGCAGGCGCAGGCTTTTGCCCCTGTGCCAGATTCCGTTGCCAGCGTCGGTTGACATCCGGCCACAATACGGCAGCCAAGACGAAGCCGACTGAAACCGATTTGTCCTGACGCAGCCGCTCGTCAGTGTTTTTCAGTGCAAGCGAAATAATGCGGTTTTCAGGCTTTTCCGCCGATTTTAACGCAGTCAAAAGCGGATGGATGTCGTCTGAAACACCCAAGCTGTTAAGTTTTTTCAAACATTCCCGCGCATGGCCGGAAAACAGCAGCTTCATGATTTCGTCAAACAGGCGGGCGACAGGTTCGTGTTTCAGATGACCAGCATACTCCGGAATCGGAGCGGCAGTGGATTCTTCCACCGAAAAGCCAAGTTTGCCCGACAAGCGTACGGCGCGCAGGATACGGACAGGATCTTCACGATACCGCTCCGCAGCATCGCCTATCATAACCAGGCTTCTGTCGGCTATATCGTTGACGCCGTTATGGAAATCCAAAATTTCTTCGCATATCGGATCGTAATACAACGCATTGCAGGTAAAGTCTCGGCGCATCGCATCTTCTTCTATGCTGCCATAAGTGTTGTCTTTCATAATCCTGCCGTGCGCGTTTTGCTGCACCTTGCCGCCGCCGCGGAATGTCGTTACTTCTATGGTTTCCGGACCTGTCATGACATGGACGATTTGAAAACGCCTGCCGATGATGCGGCTGCGGCGGAAAATTTTTCTCACCTGCTCCGGCGTAGCATCGGTGGCGACATCGAAGTCTTTAGGCTCTACACCCAACAGCATATCCCTGACCGCCCCACCTACGATATAGGCTTTGAATCCTTCCTCTTGCAAACGTTTGACGGTTTTTTCCGCTGCAAAACTGATCATATCCGCGCTGATACGGTATTCTTCAGCGGGGATGATTTCTTTGCGAACCTCGGTTTGCCTGCTCTGTCTGCCGGACAAAACTTTGTTCAGCCATTTTTTCAACATATTCCTGATACTCTTTCTTGTTATCCTTCCGCCTGCAAACGGAAGCCACCGATGCGGGCGGGGCGTCATTATACCTTAAGTTGCGCTAACCTACGTCGTCTGAAGCCTCGCAGCCTCCGGCTGGCAGGCTCAGCGGTTTTAAATTACAATGAACCAAACTTATCCTTCCTGTCCGATGATGAAAAAAACCAACGTATTATCCTTATTCCTCGTCCTTGCCGCGACCGCCTGTTCAGACGGGTCTTCCGACAGCGTTACCGACAAATTCAAAAGCGAATTCCGCAAAGGTTTTGTCGAAGGCGCAACGGAGCAATGCGTTGCCAAAGTACCGAAAACAAGCCTGCTTTCGGAAGAAACCGTACTTCAAGTCTGTACCTGCACTGCTGAAAAAATGGCAGACCGCATTTCGGTGGAAGATATGTCTGCCATCCTGTCGGGCAATATCAGTGAAAACGTCAAAGAACAAATCAAACAGAGCACCACGGACTGTTTGAAAGAAACCGTCGGATTGGACGGCAAGCGCGCCGCTTCGGATAGCAAATAAGCCCCCTTCTTCAAACCTCGTCTGAACCTTCTTCGGACGTTTTTCAAAATCATTCAAGAAATCGAGTTTGACATGACCACATTCGCGCAATTCCTTCCGGAACATTTACATCAAAACGCCCTGCCCGAACAATTAGGCAGCGTATTGGAATCCGTCATCTCCGCCTGCAGCGAAATCAGCGGAAAAGTCCGCCTCGGCGCACTTTCAGGCGTTTTGGGTATGGCAGGTACAGGCAACATCCAAGGTGAAGACCAAAAAAAACTCGACGTTATCGCCAACGATATTCTTATCCGTATCTTAAAAGACAATCCGTCTGTTGCCGGTTTGGCAAGCGAAGAGGAAGACACTTTTGTCACCGCCCATCCTGACGGACGCTATTTGGTTTTATTCGACCCGCTGGACGGCTCGTCCAACATTGATGTCAACATCTCCGTCGGCACAATTTTTTCCATTTTGGAGAAACCCGAAGGCGATTTGGAAACGGCGTCATTTTTGCAAAAAGGCCGAGATCAAGTTACCGCAGGTTATGTTTTATACGGCCCGCAAACCCAACTGGTCTTGACCGTCGGACACGGTGTTTCCGTCTTTACTTTGGACGAGGACGGCAATTTTGTGATGACCAATGAAAATCCGCGCGTTCCCGAAACCACCAAAGAATTTGCCATCAATATGTCCAACCGCCGCCATTGGCTGCCGCCCGTCCAACGTTATATCGACGAATTGCTGGCAGGTGAAACCGACAGTCGCGGTAAAAACTACAATATGCGCTGGGTTGCCAGCATGGTTGCCGAAATCCACCGCATCCTGATGCGCGGCGGCGTGTTCATGTACCCTCAAGACAAACGCGATCTCTCCAAACCGGGCAAACTGCGCCTGATGTACGAAGCCAACCCGATGAGCCTGATTTTGGAACAGGCAGGCGGCGCAGCTTTCGACGGACAGACCGACATGCTGGATGTCGAGCCGGTCGGATTGCATCAACGCGTCGCCGTCTTCATGGGCAGCAAAGAAGAAGTGGACTATATCCGCAAACTTCATCAAGCCTGATAGGTGTAAAAATTAAATGTATAGTGGATTAAATTTAAATCAGGACAAGGCGACAAAGCCGCAGACAGTACAAATAGTACGGCAAGGCGAGGCAACGCCGTACTGGTTTAAAGTTAATCCACTATAAAAAGGTCGTCTGAAATTACCGTGTATGTTTCAGACGACCTTTTCCCAACATTCTGAAAATCAGGATAAGCGGGAAAAACACCTCCTTACCTTCTTCCGATTATCCATGCTTTATGTGAATTGCGCTGTGGATATATCAAATTAATGATTGATATAAAAGAAGAAAATATAATTGATTAAAAAACAGGCAGATAAAATTCCCAAAAAATAAGCAGAATTTGTCAAGCCTTTGCCAACCGCCGAACAGAATTTTTTGCCCCCGTTTTTCAAACGCGTTACACTTCCTCCTCGTCTGTTTTCAGACGACGTTTCACTCCAACCACGCCGCTGCCGTCATTGCGCCGACAGTCAGGCAGTCAGCGTCATTGCGCCGCTGTAAATACGAAAGAACACACTATGACCATCTCTCCCGTCGCCTTGCGCCGTAAGACCGAGCGCAAGCCGCATCCGACCGCGCGTTATTGGAAAAAATGCGATGTCGAAGCTCTGTTCGGACTTCCCTTCCTCGACCTTGTTTACCAAGCCGCCGAGATACACCGCCAAAATTTCAACCCACGCGAAATCCAGCTTTCCACTCTGTTGTCCATCAAAACCGGCGGCTGCCCCGAAGACTGTGCCTACTGCCCGCAATCGGCGCACCACAACACCAATCTGGGCAAAGAACAGATGATGGATGTGGACGAAATCGTCGAAAAAGCCAAAATCGCCAAATCGCGCGGCGCAAGCCGTTTCTGTATGGGTGCGGCATGGCGTGGTCCCAAACCAAAAGACGTGGAGACGGTTTCCGCAATCATCAAAGCCGTCAAAGGACTGGGCATGGAAACCTGCGGCACCTTCGGTATGCTCGAAGACGGTATGGCGGAAGACTTCAAGAAAGCAGGTTTGGACTATTACAACCACAATCTCGATACCGACCCCGACCGCTACAACGACATCATTCATACCCGCAAACACGAAGACCGCATGGACACCTTGGGCAAAGTCCGCAATGCCGGTTTGAAAGTCTGCTGCGGCGGCATCGTCGGCATGAACGAGACCCGCGCCGAACGTGCCGGACTGATTGCCAGCCTCGCCAACCTCGACCCGCAGCCCGAAAGCGTGCCTATTAACCAGCTCGTCAAAGTAGAAGGTACGCCGCTGGCCGATGCCGAAGATTTAGACTGGACGGAGTTTGTCCGCACCATCGCCGTGGCGCGGATTACCATGCCGCACAGCTACGTCCGCCTGTCGGCAGGACGCAGCAATATGCCCGAATCCATGCAGGCAATGTGTTTCATGGCGGGTGCGAACTCGATTTTCTACGGCGACAAACTCTTAACTACTGAAAACCCCGACGAAGACGGCGACCGCCTGCTGATGGAAAAGCTGGATTTGTATCCGCTGCGGTTTGAGTTGGAAGAAGAATACGAAGCGGCGCAACAGGAAAACGAAACGCCGAAAATCAAAGTAGATTATTAATCGTTCTACAAAAACACAAGGTCGTCTGAAAACGGGCTTCAACGTTTGATTTCGTTGAAACAGATTTTCAGACGACCTTTTTTGTAGAGATGAAAATAAGATTCAGGCATTATGCCACCTTGTTTGTCTCCCATCTATTCCATTATAATTCGCCCTTGAAAAAACCTTCGTTTTTCTGTGGAATCACTCTCTAAATAAAGAGCAAATTCTTCCTAGATTCCCGCAAAAACAATATAAAGGTCGTCTGAAAGCATCGTTCAATGAAGCTATGTTTTCAGACGACCTTTTTGAACACGCAGACAGGCAGATTCAAACAAAAACATTACTGTCTCCTGCCATTCCATCCACACATCCAACACACACCACATCATGTACCGTCTTACCGCCTATCCCATCTCCCCGAAACAGGCCACCTTCATCGGCCTTTTTGCCGTCTGTTTTTGGAGTTCCGTCATCGGGTTAATCCGTACCTTGAGCCTGCACATGGGGGCGGTAGGCGGCGCAGCAGTCATGTACAGCCTTGCCACGATATTGCTGCTGCTGATTTTCGGCAAACCCGATTTGCGCCGCTTCAGCCGGAATTACCTTTTTTGGGCAGGTATCTTTTTTGTCGGCTGCGAACTGTGTCTGTCCCTTTCCATCGGATATGCGGACAACGCCAGACAAACCGTCGAAATCGGCATGGTCAATTATTTATGGCCGACTTTTACCATCATCGGTGCGGTCTGGTTCAATAAACAGCCGGCAAAATGGTGGATTGCCATAGGCTTTGCACTATCCTTCATCGGCATCGCCATCGTCTTGGGCGGGGAAGGCGGATTGTCCCCCGCCCATATTTACCGCAATGTCCTCGCCAATCCCGCAGGCTATATCATGGCGCTCTTGGACGCGCTGTTTTGGGCGGCATATTGCACACTGACCGCGCGGGTTAAAGCGCAGGGTAATGCCGTCGGTTTTTTCTTTTTCCTCGTTTCCTGCGTACTGTGGGCAAAATATTTTGCAGGCAGCTACGGCAGCCTCAATTTCGATACCGAATCAGTCTTATATGCACTTGCTGCCGCATCCTGTATGGGTTTGGGCTATGCAGTGTGGAACATCGGCATCTCGCGCGGCAATATGACCGTTTTGGCAGGCGCATCTTATTTTATTCCCGTTTTCTCCGCCCTGATTTCATCCTTCCTGCTCGACGCACCGCTTCCTACGGAATTTTGGCAAGGTGCGGCGATGGTATGCATCGGATCCTCCGTATGCTGGTTGGCAACACAAAAGAAAGCATAACTCTACCTCTAAATCAGAGAAATAAGATTTTCGCTTGAGACATATACAACGCAACCGCACTTGACCGTATCGCATATCAACACAACGTCGTCTGAAAACAGGCATGGCAGGTTTTGCTCAAGCCGGTTTTCAGACGACGTTTTTCTCATCAAAATACCAATTTATATTTTGGGCGACAGTTTATCGACCAGACCGCCGTCAGCGAAGAATTTCTTCATGATTTCATCCCATGTACCGAATTTTTCGTTGGGACTGAAGGTTTCGATTTCGGGGAAATCTGCTTTATGTGCAGCAAAGACTTCGGCATTGCGCGGGCGAAGGTAGAGTTTGGCGGCAAGCTCCTGCGCGGGTTTGCTCCATAGATATTCCAAATATTCTTTGGCGGCTTCCTGCGTACCTTTCTTGTCGGCAACGCTGTCCACAACGGCAACAGGGGTTTCAGACAGAATGGTATAGCTCGGATAAACGATTTCAAACTGATCTTGGGTCAGTTTTTTGCTGACGTGATTCGCCTCGTTTTCAAAAGTAACCAAAACGTCGCCGATATTACGCTGACTGAACGTTGTCGTGGCAGCACGTCCGCCGTTTTCAAACACGGGCGTGTTTTTCAGGACGGATGCGGCAAATTCCTGCGCTTTGGCTTCATCGCCGTTGTTGGCTTTCAAACCGTAAGCGTATGCACCAAGGAAAGCATAGCGGCCGTTACCCGTCGTTTTCGGATTAGCGAGTACGATTTTGACACCGTCTTTCGCTAAGTCGTTCCAATCTTTAATTTGTTTGGGATTACCTTTGCGGACCAGGAAAACGGTTACGCTGGTATAAGGAACAGCGTTATCGGGCAGACGTTTTGCCCAATCGGGTTTAATCAGCCCTTTTTGTTCTAATAATTGAATGTCGGAAGTCTGGTTCATGGTAACGACATCCGCCGCCAGCCCGTTGGCGACAGACAATGCCTGTTTGCTGGAACCGCCGTGCGACTGTTGGATGTCTATGTCTGCGCCCTTGTGTTTACTTTGATATTCCCTGACAAACAATGGGTTGTATTCTTTATAAAAATCTCGTGCCACATCATAAGAAACATTCAATAGTTTCACACCTTTGCCGTCTGCCGCAGGTGAAGACGGTGAAGCGGTGTTTTGTTCGGATTGCGGCGAGCATGCCGCTAAAACGGCGGCAGCAAAAAGGGCGGTTGCACGGACAGTCATTTTGTTCTCCAAATATTTGATAGGCACACTATATACCGACGTTTCAGACGATGGAAATAATGTTTGCTTTCGGGTTTAGCGGTTTTGGTTATAAGTACCAAAATTCGGTCAAAGCCGTATTTTCAGACGACGTTTTTACCTAAACCCAAAAGAGGGCTACTCTATCCCAATATCCAAACACACGGTTTCTCCGCAATATGCTTTGCCTGCGTCGGTCATATGCGCGGGTTTGTAGGCGGCGAAGGCGTAGGTCAGGTCGGCGCGGAAGGTGTCTTTGTCTGCTTCGCCGGTGTCGCAGTTCAGCCCGGTCGGGATGTCTAACGCGATTTTGAAGCCGTCGGCTTGGTTTAGCAGGCGGCAGACGGCGGCGGCTGTTTCGGGCAATGCGCCGCTGAAGCCTGTTCCGAAAATGCCTTCGATAACGAGGCCGTAACCTGTTTTCAGACGGCCTTCCAGTTCGTCGGGTCGGATAAAGCTGACGCCGTCTAAATGATTCAAACGCTCGCGATTCAACTGCGCCAGCGGCGACAGTTTATCTCCCAAGACGAAGACGACATCTACCTGCCAATCCTGTTCCGACAACGCGCGCGCGATGACCAAACCGTCGCCGCCGTTGTTGCCCTTGCCGCAAACGATTAACGCGCGTCCTGCTTTGGGGAAACGGCGCAGCAAATCCGCGGCGGCAGCTTGTCCCGCGTTTTCCATCAGTTGCTCGAAAGTCGTGCCTTTATCGACTGCCATTTGTTCGTGTTCGCGCATTTCTGCGGCGGTGTAGATTTTCATCATTCGCTCCTTCGGTCTTCATTTCTCTATAAGACATCCAAACGAAAACCTTATCAATAGCCCTGCCCGACTTTCCCGTCAAATCATTCGCTTTCTTTGATTTGTCGCAATATGTCGTCTGAAAATAAGGAACTTGGTGGCTTTGTACTTGATCTTCATGTTAACAAGATTTATTATCGCAAAAACAAAGTGATAAACAATCAAAACTACTTCTTTTGCGGGGACGGGCGTTGGGATATGCCTCTGGCTACCCCGTGTCTGATTCGTCTTTACTTGCCTTCTCTTTTTTCAATCGACAACGAAAGTAAAACACACTATGTCTGCCATACCTTTGTCAAAACTCAGTAAAGGCGCAGTCGCGCACATCGACTCCATCGTCCCCAATTCGACTTTCGGTGAACTCGACCCGCTGGTTACACGCCGCCTTGCTGACTTGGGCTTTTCAAGCGGAATGCCGTTGCAAGTGATTGCCGTCGGCGGATTCGGACGCGGTCCGTTTGCCGTACGTTTGGGCAACCAGTCGCAATTCTCGTTGCGGCAGGAAGAAGCAGGAAAGATTATGTGCCATGTGATTGACGGCTGACCGCCGTACACGCAGGCAGGCTTCTATTTTGAAAATGCGGCATAGGCGGATTTAATCTGACCGCCCCATCCTTTTCAGACGACCTAGGTCGTCTGAAAACACAATTTCAAAACCTTTTCCTCAAATCCCACTCCAAACTTATCAAACAATCAAAAAAGGAGAGTTCAATTCATGGAACTAAGCTATTTTGCCTTGATTGGCGCGCCAAACTGCGGCAAAACCGTTTTGTTCAACGGTTTGACCGGCTCACATGCCAAGGTTGCCAATTATCCGGGCGTAACGGTCGATAAGCGCGAGGGTGCCTTCCTCGACGACGAGGCGGTCCGCATTATCGACCTGCCGGGCACATACAGCCTGCGCACGACCAGCCCCGACGAAGCAGTGGCAAAAGATGTAATGGTGGGCAAACTGGGCATTCCGCCCGACGCCATCATCGCCGTTGCCGACGCGACCAACCTGCGTATGACCCTGCGCATGATTTTGGAACTGAAAACGCTGGGACTGCCTATGGTGGTGTCGCTGAATTTGAGCGACGTCGCCCGCAGAAGGGGCTTGAATATCGACGCGGCCAAACTGAGCGAGTTGTTGGATGCACCTGTTTTGGAAACAGTTGCAGTGAGCGCGTCGGGCGTACAGGCCGTGCGCGAAGCCGTGGCGAAGCTGCCGCGCAAACGCTCTTTCCCCGCCAACCCCGCCTCTGCCGAACGCACGCTCGAGGCGCTGGATAGCGACAAACTTTATCAAGAAGTCGAATCGATTTTGGCACAAGTGGTACGCACCCAAATGACGCTGCCCGCATGGCACAAAAAACTCGACGACATCGTGCTGCACCCCGTTTGGGGCATGATTATGCTGCTGATCATCCTGTTTATGGTGTTCCAAGCGGTTTACACTTGGGCGGCGCCGATTATGGACGCCATCGAAGGCGGCTTTACCGCGCTGGGCGAATGGATAGGCGCCAACATGGAGCCGGGCATCCTCAGCGACTTGCTCGTCAACGGCGTCATTGCCGGTTTGGGTAGCGTGTTGGTGTTCCTGCCGCAGATTACGATTTTGTTCGCCTTCATCCTGCTTTTGGAAGACTCAGGCTATCTGCCGCGCGCGGCTTTCTTGTTGGACAACCTCATGGCAAAAAGCGGCCTGTCCGGACGCTCATTCATCCCGCTCCTGTCGAGTTTCGCCTGTGCCGTTCCCGCCGTTATGTCGGCGCGTACGATTAATGACCCGCGCGAACGCCTCGTTACCATCGCCGTCGCCCCGCTGCTGACCTGCTCCGCGCGGCTGCCCGTTTACGCGCTGATTATCGCCGCCGTCATTCCTAATCGCACCGTAGGCGGGATTTTCAACCTGCAAGGACTGACGCTGTTCATCCTCTATCTCGCAGGCATCCTGTCTGCCGCCTTGGCAGCGTATATCATGAAACGCTTGGCGCGTATGAAAGGCAACGTGCAGCAATTCCCGCTCTTGATGGAGCTGCCGACTTTCCGCACGCCCAACTTCAAACACATCATGACCAGCCTGTGGGACAGGGTAAAAGCCTTCCTCAAACGCGCCGGTACGATTATCTTCGCCCTTGCCGTAGTTTTGTGGGGCTTGGTAAGCTGGCCGCAACCGCCCGCAGGTGCAACAGGCGCGGCAATCGACTACAGCTTGGCGGGTATGCTCGGCCACGCTATCCAACCATTGTTCGCCCCGCTGGGCTTCACTTGGGAAATGTGTATCGCCATGATTCCAGGCATTGCCGCGCGTGAAGTCGTTGTTGCCGCACTGGGTACGGTCTATGCCGTCAGCGCGTCGTCTGAAGACGCCGTACAAAACGCGCTGATTCCGATCGTACACAACAACTGGGGTTTGCCAACCGCCTTTGCCTTCTTGGCTTGGTATGTGTATGCTCCGATGTGTGCCGCGACTTTAACCGTAATTAAACGCGAAACCAAATCCACGAAAAATATGCTTATGATTACAGGCTATTTGTTCCTGATGGCTTATTTTGCCGCATTTGTGGTTTACCAAATTACTTCAAGGATAATGTGATGACTCAATATATTATCGTCGGCTTGATTATGCTCGCCTGCGTATTCTTCCTCTTGCGAAAATTCGTATTCAAACCGAAAAAACGCGATTGCAGCAGCGGCTGCGGCAAATGCGGCGGTTGCGGCTGAGTATGGATAGCTAGGAAGCAGAAAGGTCCTTGGATTCGGATTTCAAGTGCAACACTAGGGTACCAGTGGTTGGAACAGATTTAAGAATAAAACACTTGGCGTTTC
>NZ_CEXQBZ010000025.1:0-13807 GCF_982712965.1 Neisseria flava
ATGTATATTTGCTCATAAAAAAACTGCACCTTGTGAGTTGGAGGGGATGTCCAACTTTTGGGGTGCAGTTCAAACTTGGAAACGGGTTTCAGACGACCTTTTTATTTTTAAATCAGGATGGAGGATTACCAGTTTTGTACGATTTGGGTTGCTTCGTTCAGCCGCTCTACCGTTCCGACATCCAACCAAAGACCGTTGTGTTTTTGCGCGCTAACCTTTTCTTCGTTCATTGCTTGGCGCAGGAGGGGGGCGAGTTTGGCCGGCTGGTGCGGCGGTGTATCGCGGAAGAGTTCGGGGCGGTAAACGCCTACGCCGCTGAAAGTCAAGGCTTCGCCTGCTGATTTGTCTGAAGAGGCTAGACCGTTGGTAAGCAGGGCGAAGTCTCCGTTGGGATTGTGCGGCGGGTTGTCAACCAGCCATAGGCAGGCGAGTTTGTCTGAATGGGGCAATGCTTCGGCGGCCTGTCGGGCTTTTGAAAAGTCGATGTCGGTTAGCACGTCGCCATTGACAACGAGGAATGGTGCGTCGCCAAGCAGGGGTAGGGCAGTGGCAATGCCGCCTGCGGTTTCCAAGCCGCCTGCTTTTTCAGGGGAATAGGCGATGCGTACGCCGTATTGCGAGCCGTCGCCGAGCGTGGTTTCGATTTGTTCGCCGAGCCAGGCGTGATTGATGACGATTTCGGTAAAGCCTGCGGCTTTCAGACGACGTAAGTGCCAGCCGATTAAAGGTTCACTGCCGACTTGCAGCAGGGGTTTGGGGGTATGGTCGGTCAGCGGGCGCATCCGTTCGCCGCGTCCTGCGGCAAGTATCATTGCTTTCATGGGGGAGATGGATAAGTTTGGATAATGAAATGATGGGCAGTCTGTCGGGATTGGGGAAGCTGATTCAAGGTCGCCTGAAAATGAAATTTGAGGGTTTCAGACGACCTTTGCGAGCTTGGGGAGCTTTATTCCAATGATTTGAATTGCCGTCGGAAATACAATAAAGCCGGGGGGTGTGTGCCGGAATTTTTGATTTCGTTGATTTCGACGTAAAAGATAAAATGCGTCCCGATTTCGTGTTGCGAAACGATACGCCCGTGGAGATGCGCCAGTGCGCCTTCGACTTCGAGTTGCCCGGTTTCGCCCCTGTTCCAAATATGGTAGGCAAAGCGTTCTTCAGGGGAAAGCCCGGTCAGGCCGGCAAAGTGTTCTGCGATGTCCTGTTGGCTTTCGGACAGGGTATTGATGCACAAGTCGCGGTTGGTCTGAAGAATCGGAATGATTGCTGACTTCCGGTTGATGCAGAGCATAATGGTCGGCGGTTCGTCTGTAACGGGGGTAACGGCAGTCATGGTAATACCGTAACGGCCGGATTTTCCATCGGTCGTGATAACGTGTACGCCTGCGGCGCAGGATGCCATGGCATCCCTGAACGGATGCTTGAGTGTGTGTGCCGAATCTGTCATTCGTCGTGCTTTTTTATTTCAGGTGCTGTTCGATTTTCGACAGCGCCGCCAGCAGCTCTTTGAGTTCGAGCATTTTTTCTTTGGAAAGCACTTGTTCGATGGCGTCATAACGTTCGTCCACTTGCGCACCGATGGATTCGAAAAGTTTTTCGCCTTCGTTTGTCAGCTTCAAATAGACGCGGCGTTGGTCGTTGGACGGCTTCAGGCGTACGACGAGACCTGCTTTTTCCAAGCGGGTCAAGATGCCGGTCAGGCTGGGGCGCAGGATGCACGCCTGATTGGCAAGATCTTGAAAGTCCAATGTGCCGTTTTCGGCAAGCAGGCGGATGATGCGCCATTGCTGGTCGGTAATATTGGCTTGGTTCAGAATAGGACGAAATTGGGTCATTAACGTTTCCCGCGCTTGAATCAGACCGATGTTAATAGACGCATGTTTGGATTGGTTGGGCATAAGGGGTCTCCGTTGTTACCGATAAACAAACCTTTGAAGCGTGAGGCAGATTTGTAAAGGCTGTATTGTCATTATAAGAGCCCTGTGAAAGCGGCGAATGCGTGGGAGCAAAAGTATCGAACCAAAAATCAGATAACATTCCGTAAGTTTGTTTTGATAGTAATGTTCCGTATTTTCTTATGTTTGTATATTAGTCTATTTTTGACATAACCTCAACAAAATCATCAGTTGCGCTGGCAAGGGGTGGTTTATGTTTTCAATAAACGAATATTTACTCCGCAGAGTCATGTACTGCGCAGGATTTGGTTTTTTTACATGTTAAAGGATTTGACAGGATAGCATTAATAGAACAGATCCGATATAAAAATTCTGGCGCGCAGACCCCAATAAGTGCTGATGCCTGAGGTAAAGTGAACCATTTTTCCGTTTTTAATCAGGATAATGCTCGGGGTAACGGAAACTTTCCATTTTCGTGCCAAGCGTCCGTCGTTGTCATTGACCGTAGGAAAATCAAGATGTTTTTCTGACATATAGGTACGGATATGCTCATCCGCACCGGAGTGCAGGGCAATACCGACAACAGGAATGCCGTCTTCGGCAAGCCGGGAAACGGTAGGTGAAGTATAGGCGCAGATATGGCACCAGTCTCCCCATACATAGAGGACGGCGGTACGGTTTGCACTCAGTAAGGCAGGTGTCAGCGTTTCTCCTGAAAGCAGGTGCAGCGGTTCAGACGACATTTGCACGGGGGGTTCGGGTTTGCGCCACCAATCGGCAACGGCCGATAATATGGCGAAAATGACTACCGCCTGTAAAAAAGATAAGGATAGTGATTTGATGCGTGATGGCAGACGTTTCATTTTTTGACGGTCGGAGTGAAAGAAGGGGATGATACTTTGTTTTGATGCAGTGTTTCATAAAATTACCTAATGGGTCGTCTGAAAACGGTTGATGGGAAATACGGAACTGGATTGATAAAACATTAATTACATCAAACTACATTTTTGTTATAATTCGGGTCGCAAACCTTTATCCAACCGTAACAGAGGAAAAACCATGGGCATTAAAGTCGCCATTAACGGATATGGCCGCATCGGCCGCCAAGTATTACGCGCCATCTACGATTACAACCTGCAAGACCAACTTGAAGTTGTCGCCGTCAACGCCAGCGGCAGCCTCGAAACCAACGCCCATCTGACCAAATTCGATACCGTTCACGGTCGCTTTAATGCCGACATCTCCCACGATGCAACCCATCTCATCATCAACGGCCGCAAAATCCCATTTTTCTCCACCCGCAACCCCGCCGAACTGCCATGGAAGGATTTGGAAGTTGATTTGGTTATGGAATGTACCGGCGCGTTCACCAGCAAATCCAAAGCCAACGTGCATTTGGAAAGCGGCGCGAAAAAAGTGCTGATTTCCGCACCGGGCGAAGCCGACGTTGACGCAACGGTCGTTTACGGCGTGAACGATGATGTGATTACCGACGACATGACTGTCGTCTCCAACGCTTCCTGCACCACCAACTGCCTCTCTCCCGTTGCCAAAGTCCTGAATGAAAACATCGGCATCGTCAAAGGCGTGATGACCACCATCCACGCTTTGACCAACGACCAAACCGTTACCGACGTACGCCATAAAGACTTGCGCCGCGCCCGTAGCGGTGTGGAAAACATGATTCCGACCAAAACCGGCGCGGCAAAAGCCGTCGGTTTGGTATTGCCTGAACTGAAAGGCAAACTCGACGGTCTCGCCATCCGCGTGCCGACCGTCAATGTTTCTGTCGTCGATTTGAGCTTCCAAGCCGCACGCGATACCAGCGTCGAAGAAATCAACGCGCTGATGAAGGCCGCTGCGGAAGAAGGTCGTCTGAAAGGCGTGTTGCACTACAACACGCTGCCGCTGGTGTCTATGGACTTCAACCACACCACACAAGCCAGCACCTTTGACGCAACGCTGACCAAAGTCATCGACGGCAACATGGTCAAAGTGTTCGCTTGGTACGACAACGAGTGGGGCTTCAGCTGCCAAATGCTGAACACCGCCCGCCGTATGTTCGGTTTGGAAGTGCGCCCGTTTGAATAAAATAGATTGTCCGATATGCTAAAAGGTCGTCTGAAAACCATGATTGGATTTTCAGACGACCTTTTCTATTTATCCGCTTGTTTTCGTTCCGGATTGAGCCAGTGCCATTGCTCGCGCAATGTTTGTTCCAATGCCTTTTGTTTTTCTTTGGGATTGTTTAGGCCGTGTGTAATACGGTTGTAATCGAGTGTAACGGACGGGTTGGCGACATTGCCCCGTATTTTGAGCGGTATGGGCTTGGCTGAAGGATTGAGTATGTTGCGGATAAGCAGATCCTCGGATAGTTCTTGCGTATTCAGATCGGTGTAGCCGTTGCTGACTATGTACAAATGTTCGGAAAACAATTCGGTATTGATGTGGTGGCTGATGCCCTTGTCGATTTCGCTATTGAGGGTAAAGCGGTTGAAAGGGGTTTGGGCATGCTCGCCGCCGGGGTGCTGTGCGGAAATACCGTTTTTGAGGATATGGTTTATATCTATACCTTTCCATGCCCCATTCAAAATATTGAGGGTCAGCATCCCTTGTAGGGATTGGATGAGTTGCTTACGATTGTCGCCCCGTGCCGTCAAATCGATGACGGCATCTCCGTTGCCGCTGAAACTGTGGAAACCGAACAAATCTTGCAACAATGGTCGGATTTGTACGTTTTGGGCATTTTGTTGGAGATGGTAGGTAGGCGGAGTTGTGTTTGCCATACTGATACCGCCTTCTGTCTGACCACCGTAGAGGCCTGCTTTAAAATGGCTTAGGGCGATGTGTTCTTTGTCGGCATTCAACAGGGTTTCAATATTTTCCAGTTGCAGGCCAGGTATTTGGACATTGCCGATTTTGATGTTGGCATCAATTTGTGGGATTTGGCCGTTGTTGAGGATTGTTGGGTAGCCTGATCCGGAGTTTGCCTGTATATCGTCCCAGTAGGGGAGTAGTGAGAGTTTTTGCAGGGCAATCCCGGCTTCCAAAAGAGGTGTTTCTCCTTCCGTTGTTTGATATTTGAAGACAAGCGCAAGGGGCTGGCGGTCGAATGTGCCTTTGAAATCCCCTTGCCAGTTTTCTTTGCCGTTCCAGTTGAATGAGCCGGTTAACTGGCTGATAAAGCGCGGATTGGGTAGGCGGTTGACCGTATCCTGGAATGTGGTCAGATTGATTGGGGATGATTGCAATCCTTTGTTTTGCTGCCACAGTAGAGGGCCTGTCAGGGTTAAATTGGTCTGATGGACAGCATTTTTGTGGCTGGCGTTGAATTCAAAGTTATCCAATGTGGCAACACTGGTACGGATGCTTGCTTTGTCGAGTTTGAACGAGCCGTTCCATTGGCTTTCCGGCTTGCCTGCTGTAAATGCACCATTGAGCGATGGGATATTCAATACGTTGTTTTTAAAGTATAAACGCGGAATTTGCGCGGTCAGGTGAAAATTTTGGACGGGATTATCCGTGCGCAGGCTGAGGTTGTCTGCTTTTAGGGAGTCGTTTTCAGACGACCATGTCCATGTACCGCTTCCATCAGCGGACAGTTTGCTTTCTTTCTCAGCAACATATGCTTCCCAAAGTAGATTGGGAATGCTCCAACCGGTTTCAGAGGCATTGAGTACGCCGCTACCCTGCCATCGGATAGGTTGGTTTGGGCGGCGCAGACTGCCGTTGATTTTGAAAGGGCGGCCGTCAGTACCGTCGTTGCGGACGTTTAGATAGAAGTTGTCGATAATATGTGCTTGTCCTGCAATATTCATATGCAGAGAGCTGTTTTCTATAATCAGACGGTTTAAAGAGGTAGGGTGGGAAGGATGTAACAGGTCTTGCAGGTTCCATTTTCCGTCCTCGGTGCGCGATAACACGGCATCTGCGCCTGTAATAACCCATTTTTCGATGAAAGGGTAATCGTTCCACAGACTGCTCCAGCCTAGACCGATACGGGTCTCTTTGATGTGTAAGGCGGTTTGGTTGCTATGAGGTCGGGTAATGGTAACGTTTTTTAGGGTGACGGTAGGACGGGGAAACCAGCTTCGGCGGATGTCGCTGCTGAAGCGGATATTCCGTCCCGTTCCGCTGAAGGTGTTTTGTACGGTTGTTTCAATTCGTTCGGGGGTAAACAGGGCATAAACCGATGCATACAGGGCGGCTGCGGTACAAACAAGCAATATGACCGCAGTTACGACTGTTTTCAGCCAAAATTTTCCTGAATTAAGCAGAGGATTTTTCATGCGTAAAGGCAATAAGGTAACGTAGCTGAAAGTATAGCACATGACATTTGGGGTAATGCGGATAGGGGATTAAGGGTAAATGTAAGGTGTGAGTGGTAGGCCTTGTAGCGGGCAGGTCGTCTGAAAGCGGTAGTATGCTAATATTGTCGTCTGTTTCAGGAGATATATGATGATTATTGTGATGGGTAAGAATGCTTCTCAGGAGTCGGTAGAGGGAGTAATCGGTTTTATCCGTAATAAGGGCTTGAAAGAGCATGTCTCTCGGGGGGAAGAGCGGACGATTATCGGTGCGGTTGGTGATGAGCGGGTGTTCCGTCCAAATGAATTGGAACGTTTGCCCGATGTGGAACGCGTTGTCCGGGTATTGAACGATTGGAAAATTATCAGCCGTGAGGCAGACGAGGAAGACAGCAGGATTGTTATACGGGGTGTGATATTCGGCGGAGTGAAGCGGTTGGATATTACTGCCGATACGGACAGGGCGCAAAAGGCGGATGCAGTATTTGTCGATCCGTTTTACCTTCCGGCGCGCCCTTATGAAAAAGTGGACGAGCAGCGTGAAAACTTACGGGTTCGGGCGATTGTTCAGGAAATTTCTGATTTACAGAAAACAGGCAAGCCCGTCATTGTCCGTATCCGTGATGTTCGCCAGATAGATGAGGCCTTGTCTGCCGGTGCAGATATTTTGTATTTGGGTGGCAGTATGATGACCAATCGGACGCTTTTGGATGAAGTAGGTCGTCTGAATACGCCGGTAGTGTTGTGTAAAGACAAGCATCATCGTGTTGATGATTGGTTGGTAGCGGCAGAACATATCGCTTTGCGCGGTAATAGCCATATTATGCTCGGTGAAGCTGGGACGCTCAGTTTTGAGCCGGAACATGCCTATCGTTTGGATGTCGATGCCATCGTTCGGGTCAGGAAAGTGTGCCGTCTTCCGGTTATCGCCAATATTACCCGTCTGTGGCACAACGATATGCCTCAGGAAATATTGTATCGTTTGGCAGCGGCAGCAGGTGTGAACGGGATTATCAGCGGGTAAGAGATATATCCGGCAGTAGGGAATATGGTGATTGACTTGAAAATAAAAAAACAGAACAGCGAAAACTGTTCTGTTTTTTTATTTTCAGACGACCTCATGGATTTAAACATTGGAGGGGTCGTCTGAAACTGCTTTACCTACTTGTTAAACATTCACGGTCTCGGCTACTTCGTTGTAGCTGTCGATTTCGTTGAAGTTCATGTAGCGGTAGATTTGATCGCCCTGTTCGTTGATGATGCCGATGTTGGCTTGGTATTCTTCAACGGTCGGGATTTTACCCAGTTTCGAGCAAATCGCCGCCAACTCTGCCGAGCCGAGGTAAACGAAGGTGTTTTTACCCAAGCGGTTCGGGAAGTTACGGGTGGAAGTGGACATGACGGTCGCGCCTTCGTGTACTTGGGCTTGGTTACCCATACACAGCGAACAGCCCGGCATTTCCATACGCGCGCCGGCGCGGCCGAGTACGCCGTAGTGGCCTTCGTCGGACAACTCTTTCGCGTCCATTTTGGTCGGCGGCGCCATCCACAGGCGGACGGGGATGTCGGACTTGCCTTCCAAGAGTTTGGAGGCGGCGCGGAAGTGGCCGATGTTGGTCATGCACGAACCGATGAACACTTCGTCGATTTTGGTGCCGGAACGTTCGGACATGAAGCATACGTCGTCCGGGTCGTTCGGGCAGGCGATGATCGGCTCTTTGATGTCGTCCATGTTGATTTCAATCACGGCGGCGTATTCGGCATCTTTATCTGCTTCGAGCAGCTCTGGATTCGCCAGCCATTTTTCCATGGCTTTGATGCGGCGTTCCAAAGTGCGCGGGTCTTGATAGCCGTCGGCAATCATGTTTTTCATCAACACGACGTTGGATTTCATGTACTCGATAATCGGCTCTTTGTTGAGCTTCACGGTACAGCCGGCGGCAGAGCGCTCAGCAGACGCGTCGGTCAATTCAAAGGCTTGTTCCACTTTCAAATCAGGCAGGCCTTCGATTTCGAGGATGCGGCCGGAGAAGATGTTTTTCTTACCGGCTTTGGCAACGGTCAGCAAACCTTGTTTAATCGCGTAAAGCGGAATGGCGTTTACCAAATCGCGCAGGGTTACGCCCGGTTGCAGCTTGCCGCTGAAACGTACCAGTACGGACTCAGGCATATCGAGCGGCATGACGCCGGTGGCTGCTGCGAAAGCCACCAAGCCGGAGCCTGCAGGGAAGGAAATACCGATAGGAAAACGGGTGTGGCTGTCGCCGCCGGTACCGACGGTATCAGGCAACAGCAGGCGGTTGAGCCATGAGTGGATCACGCCGTCTCCCGGACGCAGAGATACGCCGCCACGGGTAGAAATAAAGGCGGGCAGTTCTTTATGGGTTTTCACATCGACAGGTTTCGGATAAGCTGCGGTGTGGCAGAAAGACTGCATCACCATATCGGCGGAGAAGCCCAAGCAAGCCAAGTCTTTCAACTCGTCGCGGGTCATCGGACCGGTGGTATCTTGTGAGCCGACCGTCGTCATGCGCGGTTCGCAATAAGTACCCGGGCGTACGCCTTGTCCTTCCGGCAGACCGCAGGCGCGACCAACCATTTTTTGCGCCAACGTGAAACCGGCTTTGCTTTCGGCAGGTGCTTGAGGCAGACGGAATTCGGTGGAAGCAGGCAGTTTCAACGCTTCGCGCGCTTTGGCGGTCAGACCTCGACCGATAATCAGGTTGATACGGCCACCGGCTTGCACTTCGTCCAGCAATACTTGGGATTTCAGGCTGAACTCGGCAACGATTTCGCCGTTTTTCACGATTTTGCCTTCATAAGGCAGAATATCGACGACATCGCCCATTTTCAGTGCGGAAACATCGACTTCAATCGGCAGCGCGCCGGAGTCTTCTTGGGTATTGAAGAAAATCGGCGCGATTTTTCCGCCCAAACAGACGCCGCCGAAGCGTTTGTTCGGTACGAACGGGATGTCTTCGCCGGTATGCCAAATCACGGAGTTGGTCGCGGATTTGCGTGAAGAGCCGGTACCGACCACGTCGCCGACATAGGCAACGGGATGACCTTTGGCTTTGAGTTCTTCCAACAATTTAATCGGACCAACTTCGCCCGGTTTATCGGGATTGATGCCGTCGCGCGGGTTTTTCAGCATTGCCAGCGCGTGCAGCGGAATATCGGGACGGCTCCACGCGTCAGGCGCGGGAGAGAGGTCGTCCGTATTGGTTTCGCCGTCAACTTTGAAGACGGTAACGGTGATTTTTTCGGGAACTTTGGCGCGTGAGGTAAACCATTCGGCATCCGCCCAAGATTGCAAAACTTCCTGAGCGTATTTGTTACCTTTTTCAGCTTTTTCCTGAACGTCGTGGAAAGAATCGAACATCAGAAGCGTATGTTTCAAGCCTTTAGCAGCGATTGGCGCGAGTTTGTCGTCGTCCAAGAGTTCGATTAAGGCGTGAATGTTGTAACCGCCGAGCATCGTACCTAAGAGTTCTGTCGCATATTCGGGGGAAACCAACGGGCTGGATGCGCTGCCTTCGGCAACAGCAGCCAGGAATGAGGCTTTGACTTTGGCGGCATCGTCCACACCGGGCGGAACACGGTGGGCAAGCAGTTCAACCAAGAATTCACCTTCGCCTGCGGGCGGGTTTTTCAGCAGCTCGACCAAATCAGCGGTTTGCTGCGCGTTCAAAGGGAGGGGGGGGATACCGAGGGCGGCGCGCTCGGCGGCGGCTTTGCGATAGGCTTCTAACATCTCTTTGTTCCTTTTTTCTGTTTTTTCTTCTGACCGTTGCAAATGATTTGCAATCAAAGAATTGTAAACAATTCTTTTGGGTATCATAGACCAGTTTGGCAAAAATTGGAATATTTATGTTATCGGATGTAATAGGTGTTTGCTATTGAAACGAATTATCTTGAAAAATACGAAAAGGTCGTCTGAAAACAGGGTTTCAGACGACCTTTTATGTTTTATCGGAATGACCGGCTCGTTCTTTTACCGGGCGTTTGCCTGATATTCGCTTCCGTCTTCGCGCAAGAGCTTGGGCTGTTCGCCTTTCTCGATGACGTTTTTACCGATGACAACTTTGGCCACGCCTTTCAAATCAGGCAGTTGATACATGGTATCCAACAGGCAGCGTTCAACGATGGAGCGCAGGCCGCGCGCGCCGGTTTTACGTTCCATTGCCTGACGGGCAATGCTGCGCAGGGCTTCTTCTTCAAATTCCAATTCGACATTTTCCATGCCGAACAGGGTTTGATATTGTTTCACCAAAGCATTTTTCGGCTCGGTCAAAATGTTCACCAATGCGTCTTCGTCCAATTCCGCCAGCGTGGCGATAACAGGCAGACGGCCGATTAACTCGGGAATCAGACCGAATTTAATCAAGTCTTCAGGCTCAACGATTTCAAACAATCCGGTAATGTCGGCATTTTCGTCCTTGCTGTGAACGGACGCACCGAAACCGATACCGCCTTTTTCAGTACGTTGACGGATCACTTTTTCCAAGCCTGCAAACGCGCCGCCACAGATAAACAGGATGTTGGTCGTATCGACGTTGATAAATTCCTGATTCGGATGTTTGCGGCCGCCTTGGGGCGGAACGCTGGCAACCGTACCTTCAATCAGTTTCAGCAAGGCTTGTTGCACGCCTTCGCCGGATACGTCGCGGGTAATTGACGGGTTGTCGCTTTTACGCGAGATTTTGTCGATTTCGTCGATATAGACGATGCCGCGCTGGGCTTTTTCAACATCGAAATCGCATTTACCCAAAAGCTTGGTAATGATTTGCTCAACATCTTCACCGACGTAACCCGCCTCAGTCAGCGTGGTCGCGTCCGCCATGACGAACGGCACGTCCAGTTTGCGCGCCAAAGACTGCGCCAACAGCGTTTTACCCGAACCGGTCGGACCGATAAGCAGGATGTTGGATTTCGACAACTCGACGTTGCCGTTGGCTTTGGGATGGCGTAGGCGTTTGTAATGGTTGTACACCGAAACCGCCAAGGCTTTCTTGGCTTGTTCCTGACCGATAACGTGGTCGTTGAGGTTGGCGACAATTTCAGCAGGCGTGGGCAGTTTGTTGTTTGGATGGGACGCATCCGTTGCAGATTTTTCTTCAGAGAGGTCGTCTGAACTTTGCAGCATGACGCCGCAAGTTTCTACACATTCGTTACAGATAAAAGCGTTTTCGCCTTCAATCAGGTTTTTGACTTCATGCTCGGATTTTCCGCAAAACGAGCAGGAGCGTTTTTCTTCAGTCATAATTTATCTTCTGTTTTCAAGCAATATCGGCAAACCGTTATCCGAATGTTGCGGGAACGGTTTTCGGCAAAGTCGGTAAGTATAATCAGTATCTTAAGGTTTATCAAATACCGTATGGGAAGCTGTTTGGCGTAAGGTTTTCAGACGACCCTCCGACGCATAGCAACACGCCATAATTTCCCATCCTTAAGATTGTTTCCAATTTGGGAAAAAGATGCAAACAAACGCAAAAAAGCCGTATTAAACTTTACATTTTGTTGTATTTTAAGCAAAATATCTCCTTTAATAATTCATTTGTCTTAAATTCTACTGGTTGAAGTATGTCGGTTATGAAATTTTATAAAACACTTAGTGCAGCCTGTTTGGGTATGGCTTTGGCTGTTGCCGCCGCCCCTGCCGCTGCAGACGATATGGACGTTTTGGGTCAATTTTTGGAACAGAATTTTCCAACCCAAAATGACCCGATGGAAGCTTTCGCATTAAGCCACGCACAAAAAATCGAAGCTCAGGCGATGATGGCGGGGCCGCTTTTGACATCGCAGGCCGCCCTGATTTTTAACAATAAAACAGGTGAAATCCTGTATCAGAAAAACGCAGACCGCGTGATGCCGATTGCGTCCATTTCCAAACTAATGAGCGCAATGGTCGTTTTGGACGCGCGTTTGGATATGAACGAGCGCATTACCATTACGGCTGATGAAATCGACCGCCTGAAAGGCACAGGTAGCCGCCTTGCCGTCGGCACGACGCTGACGCGCGGCGAATTGCTGCACCTGAGCCTGATGAGCAGCGAAAACCGCGCAACACACGCGCTGGGCCGCACCTATCCGGGCGGTATGTCGGCGTTTGTTGCTGCCATGAATGCAAAAGCGCAAAGCCTGGGCATGTATAGCAGCCGTTTCTACGAACCTACCGGTCTGAATTTCCAAAACGTATCAACTGCCCACGATTTAAACCGTATGGTCGCTGCGGCGAGCAAATATCCGCTCATCAGCAAAAACTCAACCTCCAACTACGGCTCGGTTTGGACGGCAAACGGCCGCCAAAACTATAAAAACTCCAATGCCCTCGTGCGCGAAGGCAGTTGGAACATCGAGCTTCAGAAAACCGGTTATATCCGCGAAGCAGGACGCTCGATGGTGGTTAAGGCAAACGTCCAAAACCAACCGATTACCATCGTATTGCTGAACTCGCCAACCTCGACAACCCGCGTAAACGACGCGCGTAAGATCGAATCTTGGATGTTGCAGCGCCGCTCTTAAAATACTTGTTATGCCGTCTGAAAATCAGGCGGCATTTTATTTTATGGTCAGTAGGTGAAAACGGAAGGCGTTTTGTACGGTTTTGGTTTCAATCTTTTGTCGGGCATCAAGGAATTTTTGAAATGAACAAAATCAATAAAATGAACAAAATCAGTAAAAAGTACGGATTATGGCTCGGGGTTGCAGCATTGGCGGGTTGTACTTCTGTCGCCGATATGGTGGGATACGATACGGCTGCTTTGAATGAAGGAGCCGAGCGAAACTATATACAGGTTGTACAAAAAGCGCGCAGCCAGAATGCGCTGGATGTCAGCTCTCCGACGGCGCAGCGTGTTCATCGGGTGTTTTCCCGACTGGTTCCGTACGCCAACCGCGCCAACCGTACCGGCATACCTTTTAATTGGCAGATGAACGTTATCCGCAGCAACGAGTTGAATGCTTGGGCGATGCCGGGCGGAAAAATGGCGGTATATACCGGTATGGTTGAACGTTTGCAACTGACGGATGATGAAATCGCCGCAGTCATCGGGCATGAAATGACCCATGCCCTGCTCGAACACAGCAAAAAAGCCATCGGAGGTCAGGTATTGACCGGCTTGGGCGGTTCTATTTTGGCAGGTGCCGTCGGTTTGGACGGAAATTTGGTCGGCGTTGGAACAGATTTATTGGCAACCAAACCTTTTTCGCGTCATCAGGAAAGCGAGGCAGATGCGGGAGGCGTCCGCCTGATGGCTCAGGCAGGTTACAATCCGCAGGCGGCAATCAGCGTATGGGAAAAAATGAATAGGGCGCAAGGCGGCAGTCAGGTTGCCATCTTGTCAACCCATCCCGCCAACAATACCCGTATCGAAGCAATCCGCAGGATGTTGCCGGAAGTTATGCCTATTTATCACCAAAATAAACGCTGATATTTTGTGTTGATGGATATTTTCAAACTGTTTTAGAGGTCGTCTGAAAACCGAGTATCCAACCAATAGAGATATTTGGATAGTAAAAGGAAAACATATGGAGACCTTTGCAATAACATAGGTTACTAAAATTTTATGCTCAATCTCATTTTCAAAATTCAAAATCTTTCTG